>CAZISU010000407.1:0-5880 GCA_964541935.1 uncultured Planctomycetaceae bacterium
TCGCTAATGCTGCCGTAGCAACAGCCGCTGAGGAAGCAACCTATGCGGCCAATGGCCAACCCCAACACGATGCTCGGCGCCACCAGATCGCACATTGCCAAAAGCGGCAGGCGGTTTTTGCGCACGAAGAGGATCATGCCCAACGTGCCGCCGATCAAGGCCCCGTAAACCACCAGCCCGCCTTGGGCGATATTCACGGCCGCCACGAGTGTTTGGCCAAAGGTGGCCTGACGATAGTTTTCCCAGTATTCGATAATGTAGAACAGCCGCCCGCCGATTATGCCCGGCAAGAACATCCACAGCCCCAGCGAGAAAATCGTATCTGGTATCAGGCCGCGCCGCTTCCCTCGCCACACGGCCAGAGCGGTCGCGGACACAACCGCCACGAGCATCATCACGCCGTAGCCGCGAATGGGCAGCCCGCGGCCTTGCTGGTCGCAAACGGCCGGCAGCATCCAGATGATGGCCGCGGCAACGATCACGAGGATGGGCAAATAGCTGAACGTGTCGGCATTGAAGCCTTGACGCCAGATCAAATATCCCAACATGCACACGCCGAACAGGCACCAGGCCCACAAAAGTAGCCCCACGCCGAAAACCGGATAGCCGCCCACGGTGGCTGGTATGTAGAACAATGTTTGGATCATGAAATACTCCCGGGCTGCAACAGGCAATTATCTATCAAGCGGGTGTTCTCGACCACGACCGCCAGCGCGGCCAGCGCCGGGCCTCGAATTTCCTCGACCGGGTCCATCGTTTCCGGGTCGGTCAGGGCTATGTACTCAATCTTCGCACTCTCGACCGACACGATTACCTCGCGCATTTGTGAGATAATCTCGGCGGGATTGCATTCGCCGCGTTCTACTAGCTCTTCGGCCAGCCGCAAGCTTTTCGACAAGACCACCGCTTGGGCTCTTCCCGCGGGGCTAAGATAGGCGTTGCGCGAACTCAGAGCCAGGCCGTCGGCTTCGCGAACGATTGGGCAAACGTGAATTTCGGTCGGTACGTCCAAGTCGGCCGCCATGCGTCGGATCACCAACGCCTGCTGATAGTCTTTTTGCCCGAAGAAGGCCGCGTCGGCGCCGACCATGTTGAACAGTTTCATTACAACGGTCGTCACGCCGCGGAAATGTGTCGGCCGGCAGGAACCTTCCAACGGTTTGGAAACCTCTTGCACCTCGACCCACGTTTGATGGCCCGGGCGATAGACTTCGCTGTTTTGCGGCGCGAAAACCAGGTCGGCTCCGCACCGAGCAAGCGCTTGCATATCGGCATCGAGCGTGCGGGGATAGGCATCCAGATCCTCTTCGGGGCTGAACTGCGTGGGATTGACGAAAATCGTCACCACGGTGAAATCGCAAGATTCTCGCGAGGCCCGCACGAGGCTCAGATGCCCTTCGTGCAACGCGCCCATCGTCGGCACCAATCCAATCCGCCGGCCCGCGCGGCGCACCGCGGAAAGGCATTGCCGAAGCTCGTCGACGGTGGTAACAAGTTGCGGGTTGTTTGATTTCATGGGCAACAAACTGGGTTCTTAACGTGACATCTTCTCTGGTTCCACATCATTCAACAGAGAAGAGGAACCCGTACTTTGAGCTTGAGATAAAACCGCCGCAAGCGGGTGGGCTAACATTCAATTCTTCCGATGCAAACTCGATCCTTACGTCCTGTCCTCTGTCCTCTGTCCTCTGTCCTCTGTCCTCTGTCCTCTGTCCTCTGTCCTCTACACACTCACCTCATCGACTCGATCGCCCCCAGCACCTCGTCTATCACCGCTTGTGGATTTACGGCCGAGATTTTCAAACGTGGTCCCAGGTCGGGCTTGTCGGCCTGTCGGGCCACGGCTCGTCCGATCTTTCCCAGCACGTCGGCCGACAGGTTCGCTTCATAGGCTCGGCCGCGGCGTTTAACTCGCTCGTGCAACCAATCGCCCGGCTTACGCACGGCGGCGGGCTCGCTCAAAACGACCGTCAGCTTCGGTTGCACAACGTTGTGGCGAACTTCTTCCCAACGACTTCGGAATTTTTGGTAACTATCCTTGTCGAGCCAAACCTTGGCAAACGCCACCGACTGATCGAACCAAAAATCGCTAATGACCAGTTCGCCGTGGTCGCCCCACTGGGGCCCATCGGCCGCCAAAAGGCGTGCCCGCTGCTGCAGGAATTCTAACTCCATCTCCCAGGCAGTGCCAGACGGATTGTCGTAAAACTCCGCCAAACGGGGCTCGTCGAGTTCTTCGGCCACCATCCGTGCGGACGTTTTTTCTGCAATTTGCCGGGCCAGACGGGTTTTACCCACGCCTATCGGGCCGGCGATGGCCACGTAGTTATGGGCCGAATTCAGGTGCCCCAACAGCCGGGCAATCGTCCAGCCCGTTTCCACGTGGAGCATTTGCCCAGCGATATCGGCGGCCGGTTCGAGCACAAAACGTCGCCATGCCATGCGCGGGTGGGGGACGGTGAGGCGGGGTGTTTGCACGCTCTCTTCATTGTACAAGAGAAGATCGAGGTCGATCGAGCGCGGTCCCCAGGTCGTCTCGCGCATGCGGCCCTGCTCGGTTTCAATTTGCTGCAGCAGATCCAACACGTCTTGTGCCGGCAGCGAGGTTTCGATCAGAACCGCCCCGTTGAGAAACTGCGGTTGGCCGCAAGGACCACCAGCCGGGTTGGTTTCGCGCCAGTGACTTTTGGCGATAAGAAACAGGCGGGCATCTTGCCGCAAGCGAGAAACAGCGGCCGAGAGAGCCGCGTGTCGATCACCTAAATTAGATCCTAGACCGATCAGGCAACGTGCCATGCGCGCTTAAAGCTTATTATTGAAAAGGGGGGGCCTTCCCGGCCACGACCTCCGCCGTCGACTTTCGATCCCTACAGTCGCCGCCCCCAGTGAATACGAATGAATCTGGGAGGCTTGCTTTACTCACTCACGGTAATCTACGATTACAAAAAACATACAGCCGAACGAATCGTTTGCGGGTAAGCGCAATTCATGAAGATGCTGTTGTTGCGACCTTACCCAAGATTGCATTAGTTTTGATTGCTCGATGCCAACGAACTTGGTAGATGTGATTCGAGTAACCGTGATCCGCCGCACTGTGTGCCAACTGGACACCTAAGTCATTGTCGGCATGAAGAGGATTTTGTCAAGTGGCAGTTGGCCTTCCGACAACAAGTTCCTCATTTTCTTCTTGCAATTTAGTTATAAAACAGAGTAAAAAAATTTCTCGCAAGCACTTCCGAAAATGTATTTAAGCAATGCTAGCTTGCCACTTCGCGATTCGAAAAAATGAAAAATAATTTAGCGTTGTTTTTTCCGCAAGCATTTTTTCAACATGCAATCTCAGGATAACGCAAATGACTTTCAATAACTTAACTAGGGTGTTTCAGGTACAACCAGTACTTCCGGCGTAGGAACCAACTCATCAACCCCATCCCCCGGCTTGGTCGTACCAATGCAACCCCTGGTATAATTGGCGCCGCGCGACGCTGCACTACGCGGCCGATAAGACGGTGATCGCCATTGGTAGTCGTGAGCGCGTCGAAAATCATAGGGACGGTCGTATAAGCCGTAGTACGCGGGACAACTTCTCGCACCCCATGGTGGTGAACCGCATTGACTGATTTGCAGCGGCTGACAAATCTTCTTCATCGAAACCAGCCAGTTCCATGGATAGTTGGCCGACGAACGAATGCAGTCGCAACTAAGGCCACTGCCCCGGCCGGAACCTCTATCGGCACAATTGCAAGTCACGCAATTTTGACCAGCGTCATCAATAATGAACACAACTCCCGCATTCGCGGGATTATCCACACTCCGGCCGGGCGATGCGGCCACGCTGGGGTTGGCCCCAATTGCAATTGCCGCAGTCAATAACACACTGAACATTTGCGGGTGCCTCCTCGGATTTTCTTACCATATAGCGCTTATTAGCAGGATGGTGTTTGCTACTGAATATCGTCTCGGCATATCCGGGAAATCGAGCTTTGCCGCTGTAATCACCCGGCTTGCCGTAGAAGGCCCACATCCCACATGCACCCTAAGCTTCACTCGATACCTAGATGCCCGTTGGGGAATGGTGTAGGCCGGGTTGTAACCCGGCAGCGAAGCCGACAGCCGACACAAGTGCCGGGTTAAAACCCGGCCTACGAGTCTATGAGTGTGTTCACAATAGTAAACACCGTAGCTTCAGGATGTTGATGTAATGCAACGCCCGGAGCATGCAAAATTGAGAGGGGCGCTGCTTGCGGATCTTTTATCCAGTTACCCAGGCTTGTATCGGCCGCCAATCCAACAAGCGTTTGCCTGCGGCATAAAACGTTTTCTAACAAGGGGTTGAGAGCTTTTTTCCGCTTGCTGATTTGCTACTCTCCGGGCCCTGGCGAGCCATATTGGCGGCAGTCACGATAGGCCGAGCTGGCTGCCCGGCACTCGATTTGCTTTACCATTCTGCCTCACTTCACTAGTCGCCTCTAGATCGCCATGGTTCACTAAGGAACATGCACATGAAGCCTGCTCCGATTCGCCTTATCGTACGCCTTTTCTCGGCCTTCATGCTTGGCGTGATAGCTTGCCACCTGATTTGTGGAAACCCACAGACTTCTTCAGGCGATTCGAATATGGCGGTCGAGGCTAAAAAGAGCCGACTCCATGGTGAAAACATAAGCGACCGAAACGAGCCGATGCCGAATTCCTCTTCCTCCAGTCACACGCATTTGCAGCCGACCCCCGACCCAGGCCCCGGCACAAAAGGTTTCGATCCCTGGGCGAACATCGAGCCTGGCGGGCTCGCTATGCATTGCGATGGCACGATATGTAAAACATCGGTTACGCAAAGACAAATCATCCCCAGCCGTGGGAAACAACCGAAAGAAGCTGGCATGGACGGCCCGACACTCGCGTTCCCCACGGTCTTGCCGCCAACGCCTCGCGGCCATCTTATCGAGGTGGGCGTTGAATTTCTCAGCGAGGTTAAACCGTGATCAACTACGCCAGACAGGCACCCGACCTCACCCTCCCATGAGGACGGACAGAGAAGAAGTCCTGGCGAGAAAACGCGCCAAGTCGCTCATAAGCGGCTTGGCGTGTTCTATTTTAACGGCATTTTGATCGTTTAAAGCAAGTAGATTGACAAGCACGCCGGTTCTGATAGAATAATGTCGGACACAGAGACATGAGAGTTCTGCTCACCGGTTTGAAGGCTATCAGCCGCTCCCGGAGAGTTCGTTTAGCCACAACCTCGAAAGCGAGGGCGTGCCATGTTTTTGTATTGTTCAACATCTCGGCAAAAAGCTTTTACGCTCGTCGAACTGCTTGTCGTTATTGCTATCATCGGCATTCTGATTGCGCTTTTGCTGCCCGCCGTACAGGCTGCCCGCGAAGCAGCGCGACGCGCGCAATGCTCCAATAACCTCAAGCAGACGGGCCTGGCGCTTTTGAATTACGAGAGCGCGTTCGGACGTTTTCCTCCGGGCGGACTGCACACCGGAACGGGTGGATACGGACATTCCTGGTGGGTGCGAATTCTGCCGTACGTCGAAAGCGCAAACATTCACGACATGTTCGATCAGGGCGGACACCATACGGGTTGGATGGGTGGCGATTCGTTCGGTGGTCATGCCTACAATCGTGACCTATTCCGCGACCGCTTCTTTGCCTTCATGTTTTGCCCATCCAGCAATCTTCCACAGTACGTGCTAACCGACGAACTGCACAGCAAGGCCAACGTCATGAGCGCCACCTACACGGGTATCGCCGGCGCTGCCGACCACCCCTCAACAACCGACCGCGGCGGCAACGCTTCCTATGGTCGTATTTGTTCCGGCGGTGTTTTGGTTATGCACGAGGGCGTTTCGATTCGCGATATTTCCGACGGCACGAGCA
>CAZISU010000408.1:0-5833 GCA_964541935.1 uncultured Planctomycetaceae bacterium
GACAAGAATCCCATCAAGGCACTGATGGCGGCCGCCGCCTTGGGAAGATGGGGTAGCCCGCAAGCAATGTCTTTCATCCGTGAAAAGCTCAAGGATTCCGCCCCCGACACGAGCCGCATCGCCGCCTGGGTGATCGCTCGGCTCGGCGATAGTACGGACATCGCACAGTTGCGCAAGAATGTGTCTGCTGCAAAGGATGATGCAAAGGTACGTCGCTACGCGGAACACGCCCTGGCAATGCTCGGTGATGCCGACGGAATCGCCGCCCTGTTGCGGAACCTCGGGAGCGATGATCCCGGCACCCGCACGGATGCCGCCACGTTTGCCGGCGAGGCCCGCGTCCTCTCGGCTGCCAAACGCTTAACCGCAATGCTCGACGACCCCGAAATCGATCCCAGAGTCCGCGCTGCACAATCGCTACTGCTGCTTTCGAAACCGGCCAAAGACGCGAAAGAGGACATTTGCATCGACGTTTATAAAGAGTCGCCCGAACACCCGCGAAACAGCGAAGGCTCGGTGATCGAATTGCGCGACGGCTCGCTTCTTTTCGCAACGACGCAATTTCTCGGCGAAAAAGGCGACGCCGGCAAAGCACACATCGTTGCCCGAAGCTCCCACGACGATGGGCGAACCTGGAGGCCGATCCGAGTTTTGCAAAAGAACATCGGACGCAACAATGTGATGTCGGTCACGTTGCGACGTCTGCCGAAATGGCCACAGCAGCCCGCCATCGGGTTGTTCTTCCTATTGAAAAACAGCGGGGCTGACCTCAACGTCATGCTGCGAGTATCAACTGACGAGGGCAAATCGTTCGGAGAACCGATCAAGGTCACCGGTGGGCCAGGCTACCACGTTTTCAACAACGATCGAGCAACAGTCCTCTCCTCGGGGCGGATCGTGGTGCCGGTGGCTTGGACCGCCAATTGCTGGAAGGTTAACCACTATGTGTGCTTCTGCTTGTTTTCCGACGACGGCGGAAAAATCTGGCAGCAAGGTGAGGGCAAAGTCGACCTTGCCAAACGCGGCGCCATGGAACCCGAAGTGATCGAACTTCGCGACGGGCGGCTTCTGATGATTTTGCGAACTCAACTCGGTTATATCGCGGCCAGCTATTCTTCCGACGGCGGCCAGACATGGACAAAAGCAGAGTCCTTTGGCGTAAAGGCCCCAGAGGCGCCCTCGACGATCCGTCGCATACCCTCGACCGGAGATCTTCTTCTGATCTACAACGATAACTTTAAGGCTGGCGCAGGCCACGGCGGACGCCGCACACCGCTGACGGCGGCCATTTCTTCAGACGAGGGCAAAACCTGGAAACACATCCGCAACCTGGAAACCGATCCCAAGAGTAGCTTTTGCTATACGAGCATGGTTTTTGCAAAAGGACGTGTGGTTTTGAGCTATTGCAACAACGATAGTTGCCGTTTCCGTTCGCTTCCGATCTCCTGGTTCTACTCAGAGCAAGACAAGGACTAAGCAGGCGAGTCGATGTTTTTGCTGATTCGATGTAGTGTTACTTGTGAATGATCAGTTAGGACCGTTTGCCGAGGATACCTGATCCTTACAGCCAGAAAGAAGCTTTGCCAACAACCGCTATTTTCAGCAAACCTCAGCAGAAAACCACTAAAATAACATGAGACGAGCTTGCAATTCTATCCTCGATTTTATAGAAATAGAGGAAGAGACTTATCAGTATATTACCCGCATATCTAGGGGGTAACTGTGGGTGGAGTTTTTTGGATCATTGTAGCCGGCGGGCTTGCAGCTCTCGCCGGAGTATTGTTGACGCGCCGGTCGCCTCTAACTTCGACCTGGCGGCGCAACCGTTTCATAGAAACCTGCCGCAACTTCCACTGGCAGCGAGAACATCTCGAAGCCCGCTTCGTCCAAATTGCTCAATTGCATTCCAAGCCAGGCTCGCCTCGTTGGGCCGATTGCGATTTCTCCGACGACGTGTCGTACGTACGCAACCGTTACACGGGCGAATTGTCCGCTTTTGTCGCCGTGACAATTCTGCTTGAAGTACCCCAAGTCATGCCCGATGAAGATCCCCTGATCGGTGAAGACAGTGCCTATGTTGAAAATCGTGCATACAGGGTCGAGTCGGACCGCAATGCAATGAACTTCGGCAGCACCGTCCGTGAAGCAACCGCCGTGTTTCGCTTCGGGCGAGAATGCTGGGAAACAGACGGTCGCGCAATCTTCAACCTTAGCCCCTCGGAAACCATCCGTTTCTACCAGCAAGATCTAGAGATGGTTGGGCAAGAGTTGGCCAGGCAACGCTAATACCCCGAATAGCGTGTTAGCGTTCTTCGAGATCCCAAGCTTTGATGATTCCCACGGCGCCGGGTGTTAGATTACGGATTTTCTCCGCAATTATCACTCGATCGGAGACAGTGGCCTTTTTCAAGCGTTTGGCCAAGAGCTCAAGCTTCTTGCGACGATGACGGCGGCGTTTAATCTCTTTTCCTCTTTCGCTAATAGGCACGGGCGCCTCCTAAAAATATCACTGATAATATTGATTGTCTAACTGCGGATACACGGATAGCCGTCACCGCTAAGCTTATGAACATTGTTTTGTACCAAACCACCAGGACTTCGTCAACGTGTGAGTTTTAGATGACCGCGACCTGCTCTCTGGCTATACTGACGGCCAGAGAGCCATCGGACGTGGAAAAGCGTACCTGCCTTCCTTGCCTCCCTCGGAGGTGTTGGGCAATTACGGTGATTTCGGCTTGTCGCAAATATTCCAAAACAGCTTCGCAATTCTTATTTCCGATGTCCTGTTTGGTGTCTGGGCCAAACATGGCTGCACCGCCGGCTATCTTGGCTGTTAATCGACGTGGATTGGCTCCACGAGCAATCAGCTTTTGTTTCATATCAGAAATTGCCGTATCGGCAAACTTGCCGGGAGAACTTTGGGGCCCAGAGCTTTTGGGAAGCACTATGTGGGCAAGAGCCCCCAGTTTGCTTTTTCTTTCCCAGATGGCAATTCCCACGCACGATCCCAAAAGGGTCTCCAACTCATCTGGAGCTTGACCAAAACCAATCCCAGCCATTTTAACCCGTATTAAAGTACTCTCTTTGGCAGAAACGGCCATGGCTGTCTCTTCTGTTACGTTTTTTGCTTGACGAGCGCCCCTGATGTGATGCTAAGCTGGAAACCAGCGATCTTTGAAAATCTAGCTCCCCCTGACATTTGTGGATCATGTAGAGGGGGTTAGATTAAAATAAAGATAATGCGGTGTTTTGGCCGCAGCACGTTGACGGGAAAATTCCTGTTATGAGGCCAAAGTATGAAAATCGTTTTACTGGTGGGCATAAGACACCATGTCGTATGCTGTGATCGCAGATCCTATGATTAGCAATCACGAAGATAATGCTTGTGTTTAAGTTGTAATTTTATCTAGCGAAAAAGATTGCCCGTGGTTTTCAGACAAGGTTCAGCATGAAAGCACTTCTGATTGACTGCAACTCTGAGAAACGAAGCGTTCTTGCAAAGCTCATTTCGCAAGCAGGGCATGGTGTCGAATTTGCGGAGAGCCTTTCCGACTCGCAAATAGACGACACTTCTCCCGCGCACGAAATAATTTTCCTAGATGTCGATACAGACGCAAAGAAGCGGCAGGAATCACTCGATCGATTTTTTCGAGATACAGATGCGCGAGCCGGTTATACTGTGGCGGTCAGCGAATGTCGCGAGCCGGGGTATTTGCATGGACTGCTCGGAGAGGTATGTGCTGGTGGTTCTCCCTATAAGGGCTTTGACGACGTTCTGTTCTGGCCCATCGAGCCTGGGAAACTCGACGGACAATTGGCCACGGCCCAGAGTCGTGCTTTCTCGTCGCACAGCGATCTTGGAGGAATATTGCCGTTCGCTGGTTCCTTTGCCGAAGGGCAGCTTGAAGATAATGCGTTATTCGACGGTCAACTCGATGGTTTTCTGATTGCCGATGCGTCGAGCTTTAGATTTTTGGCCGCTAGTCCTCCGATCTGCCGGATGTTGGGTTACACGCAAGAAGAAATGCAGCGGATGTCGGTTCCGGACATCCACCCGCCCGCATTGTTGGAAGTCATACGGGGCAATTTCAAGTCTACTCTTCATCTGAAAACCCCCATCACGGAGACCTTTCAGTTCAAGCGAAAAGACGGAAGCATCCTCTCTGCTCTGATTTCGGCATTCACCATCCAATATCGCGGCCGTTTGTGCCTGATTGGATTCATACGTGAAATATCAGAACGCCGCGGCATCCGGAGAACGCAGGAAGAAGTTTTCAAAGCATTTATTTCCAAATCGGCCTATGGATTTGTAGATTTCGATTCCGAGGGGTATGTGCGTTCGGCCACCGATCGCTTCGCCACCATTCTCGGCTATGAACCCGGCGAACTGCGGGGCAAACATTTTCTGGAACTGCTGGACAAAAGGGATCATCAACAGGCCCTGGATAATTTCAATGCCGCGACAGAAATCACTTTTAAGCCGCCACGTCACTATTTGGTGCTGAAAAAAAATGGGGAAACGTGCCACTTGGAGCTGAACTCGCTTCCACTGGTTAAAGACGGAAAACTCGTCGGTTTTCAGTCTGCGGCATTGGACATCACCGCGCGGGAAAAAGCCAAAGTCGCGCTGAAAAAATCCGAGGAGATGCTGAGAAACCTGATAGAGAACATGCCGAGCTTTTTACTGGTGGTAGATCGCGGGGGGCAGATTAGATACGCCAACCACGACGCAAAAATTGTCACCACAGATGAAATGGTCGGGCAGTCGTCGGCAAAATATCTTCGTTGTGAGTATCGTGATGCCTATTGGAAAGCATTAGAACGAGCTTTTTCGACGCAATCCGTGCAATACATAGAAATATTGAGCTACACGGACACTTGGTGGTCATGCCAATTGGTTCCGGTTATCGAAGACTCTCGGGCGGAAACCGTGATGGTGATCAGCACCGATGTGACTCGTCAAAAAGAGTCGGACGAGAAAATCCGCCAAGAGCAAGAGCTGTTGCGAAAAATGCTTGAACTACACGAGCGGGATCGTGAACTGGTGGCGTTCGAAATACATGACGGGTTCTCGCAGCAGTTGACCGGAGCACTCTTGAACCTGGAAGCCTCAACACAGTTCTACTCTGCCGACCCAGAACACGCAAAACAAAGCTTTGACCGGGGGATGGAACTGTTGCGTGAAAGTATTGCCGAATCGCGGCGATTGGTGGCCGGCTTGCGGCCTCCCGTTCTCGAAGAATTCGGAATCATACCCGCAATCGAACATCTTGTATCTGAAAGTAATGCCGATGGCGGGCCTGAAACTGAGTTCTCGTCGAATATTATCGAGCAGCGTCTGGCCCCACCGCTGGAAAGCGCCATTTTCCGGATTGTGCAAGAGACCCTCACAAACGCTCGCCGCCACAGTCAAAGCAGTAAGGTTCGCCTGAAAATTTTCCAGGACAATGAACATGTCCATCTGGTCATTCGAGATTGGGGGGTAGGTTTTGAGCCGGAAAAAGTCGATGGCGATCATTTCGGGCTAAAAGGCATCAGAGAACGAACTCGTCTGCTGGGTGGCCAGTCAGATATTGAGGCGACGCCGGGAGAAGGCACCCGTATCTCAATTAAATTGCCCATACTGCCAAGCTCGAACTCGAAGAATGGCATGGATTAGACGGATGGCTACGTAGACTGCTTATATTCGCTATGGCGTGTCATCGATATACACCCCCCATCTCGCGATCAGTCGGATCGGCTGATGAATAAAATGGCTAACATTTTCTTGTATCATATTTACTTTCGCATTTCTAAGAGGTATCCTTCCGAAACTGATACAACAGTGTCTCTT
>CAZISU010000409.1:0-5832 GCA_964541935.1 uncultured Planctomycetaceae bacterium
TGCCCTCGCGGATCGGCAACCTCGATAAGGTCGATCGCGAAAAAGCGGGCAGCGTCAAGCCGCGAAACCTGGGCACCTCCACCCCGATTCCGGGCGTCAACTGGGTGAACATGCACGGCCCCGACATCGACGGACTCGACGTAGCCGAGTTAACTCGACTGGAACTGAACGCTCGACGGCTGATCTGGAAAAACGTCGAGAAAATTCGCCGCACTCCCGGCTACGAACAGGTCTACCTGATGGAAACCGCCCCGCAACTGGGTGTGCGGATCACGCGGGTTCTCAACGGCGAGCACACGCTTAAAATGAGCGACGTCAACGCCGGCACGCGGTTCCCGGACGTGGTGGCCGTGGGCGGTGCCTGGCACGCCGATCATCAGCAGTGGCATATTCCCTACGGTGCGTTGCTTCCAAAAGATGTGGAAAACGTGCTGGCGGCCGGGCGATGTATATCGGGCGAACGGCTCATGTCCGACCTGATACGCGTGATTCCCATCTGCTTTGTCACCGGACACGCTGCCGGCGCGGCCGCCGCTTTGGCTGCCAAAGACGGTTGCACGGTCCGCGAGGTCGAGATACCCAAGCTGCAAGAACTCCTGCGGCAGCAAGAGGCCTACCTGGGATGAGCGCCACGACGGATCAGCGCCGCGTCAAGCTTCCTCTTAGACTGCAAACTCGTCGACTGCGAACGCTCGTGCGATGTTGCGCCTTTGTAGTGGCCGTTTTGCTGCTCGTGCCACTGACGCCATGGCCACTGGCGCCATGGCCATGGGCGACAATGGTCGTGCCGGCCTGCAGCTCGTTCGTCACGCTGGCAACCGTGATTGCAACCCGCTCGCTGGGACCGGCCGCGATGGTCGGCTTGCCGATATTGCTGGTCGTGTTGGTGCGACGGCGATGGTTCTGCCGCTGGCTTTGTCCGGTGGGTCTGCTGAGCGAATGTGCCGGCCGCCTGTCGCCCGTTTCAGCAACGAAATGCCAATGCCTGTCGTCGCTTGGCAAGGCGATTGTGCTGCTGTCGCTTGCCGCGGCCTGTTTTGGCTATCCGCTTCTTCTGTGGCTCGATCCGTTGGCAATTTTCACTGGGCTGTTTGGTCTGGGGCACGCATCGGCCGGCTCGGCCGCCATGATGTCGGCCGGTCTGTTTGCGGGCTTGATCGTGCTGTCGGGTGTGTTGCCCGGGGCTTGGTGCCTGAAGTGCTGTCCGTTGGGAGCCACCCAAGACCTGTTGGCCATGCCGAGCAAAATACTGTTGCGACATAAGAAGGCGACCAATGACACAAACGTTTCTCCGGAATTTGCAGACACGAAGGACGTCGCTGGCTTCCCCCTGCCTCGCCGCACCATGCTCGCGATGGCGGCGGGGACCGTCTGTGCCGGGCTGGGAGTAACCCTTGGGTGGGGTGGGCGGTGCAAAGGCGGCGACCGCCATGCATCGCTGCTTCGTCCACCCGGCGCGGTGCCTGCCTGGCAGTTTCCGCAACTTTGCTTGCGTTGCGGGAATTGCGTCCGCGCGTGTCAGGCCGAAATCATCCGTATCGATCAAGAGCCAGACACCCTCGGTGGCTGGTTGACACCCATCGTTGTTTTCGAGACGGATTATTGTCGCGAAGACTGCAATCTCTGCATGAGGGTATGTCCATCCGGAGCCATCGTCCACGCCGACCTCGAAGAAAAACGCGCCGCCCCGATCGGACTGGCTCACATAAATATGGACCGCTGCATCATGGCAATGGGCCCGGAATGCCGCGCAATGTGCATGGAATCCTGCCCTTACGAGGCGATTCAGCTGCACGAGTGGTCTTTTGAGGATGATCGACGGTATCCGATCGTCGAAAACTCCCAGTGCCCCGGCTGCGGGGCATGTGCAATTGCATGCACGCCCATGAATGCCATCGTGGTCCGGCCCCTACCCCCCATGGAAACAAACGATACACAAGATCAAGCTTAAACTGCCAGTGCCGCGCCCCTTCCTTGCGTTACCTTGTTTACCCAGGCTTTCGCGCCCCCTCTGGCTCTCATGTTTAACAATGATCCTTGCTCATTTTGCTCATTTCCCCCCCATCATCGCTCTTGCTCCATGCCACACTCATATCTATACTGCCCACCCGTTTCATATATTCAAACATATCGGCCAAGGTTCCGGGCAACTTCGGCAAGGAGGCTGAAGCATGGCAATTCGATTATTTACGGCAGTGTTTATGGTAACCGGCATTGTGGTCCTGCCTGGCACCGATGCATTTGGCCAAGGCGCGGCGGCTGCGGGCGATGAGCTTCGTTGGCGGAGCACGTCGCAGCCGGCCACACAAGATATTACGCCAAGGGGTTTCGCCCCGCGGGGGTTCACTCCGCCCGACGGCATACGGCAGGCGTCGGCGTTGGGCAAGGTAGGCGCCGGTTCGGCTGCCATTGCCAAAGCGGCCGTTGCCAAAGCAGCCGTTGCTAAAACGGCCGGCGCTCAAACGTCCAGAGCCCACGACGACGGCGTGGGGCCCATCGGTTTCAATTTACCTAATGAGCACGGCCAGGTATGGCGTGAATACGACATCAGCCCATTCACGTTGCGGGTGACGTCTACGAATCGTCCGGAGCAAGCGGTGGTGGATTGGATTTTGCGCGAGACGGGCTACGAGGCCTGGCACTCGCAGCCACTAGGCATATTGAGCGCCACGCCGCGTGTTCTGCGGGTTTACCACACGCCGGAAATGCAAGCCCTCGTCGGCAGGATCGTCGACCGCTTTGTAGCCGGCCAGGCGGCGACACAGGCCTTTGGCCTGCGAGTGATTTCGGTGGATCATCCCAACTGGCGAACCAAGGCGCGACGCTACCTGCATCCGGTCAGCGTGCAAACGCCCGGCGTACAGGCTTGGGTCTTGCAGAAGGAGGACGCGTCGGCGATTCTGGCCGACTTGCGTCGCCGCAGCGATTTCCGCGAGCACAGTTCCCCGCACCTTTTAGTAAACAACGGGCAGTCGACGGTGGTTTCGACCACGCAAGCCCATACATACGTCCGCGACGTGACGCTGCGACCGCAGGTCTTTCCCGGTTTCGAACAGCACACCAGCCAACTCGACGAGGGGTTTTCGTTCGAGTTCAGCCCCTTGCTAACGCTCGACGGGCGGACGATCGATGCTACGGTAAAATGCTCGATCAACAAGTTGGAGAAGATGGTGGCCGTCATGATCGATGCGCCCACACAGCAATCGCCCCGCCAGCGAGCGAAGGTCGAGGTGCCGCAGACGACCCACTTCCGTTTCCACGAGCGCTTCCGCTGGCCGACCGAGCAGGTCTTGTTGATGAGCATGGGCATGGTCGCTTTGCCGGCCTCGAAGGACAAGACGCTGGTGCCGGGCGTCCCGCTGCCGTTTGGCAACACGCCGGCGCGGGCCGATGTTTTGGTATTCATCGAGAGCCGCGGCCAGGTGGGCGGTGCCTCAACAGCGAACAGGGCCACAACAAACAACCGGGACGGCCAAGCCCCACGCACGGCCCGGCGGCCTAACAAATCCTATTCAGGTCGCTATTAACAGCGGTCACTCGGCGCAAGACGGCTGGGAACATAGAATGGTAAATTCGATGGTCGCCGGCCGACGTGTATGTTTCAACGGTAAAATGGTGCTTACTTATGATTTCCAGCCAGAATAATGCGGACTCACGCAGGATAGTGATAACCGGGCTCGATACAATTTGCCCCTTGGGTAGTAGTTCGGAAGAAATTTGGGACGCTTTATCCACCCGCAAGAGCGGCGTGGGCCCACTTACATCCATGCCGCTCGATTCGTTTCCCATCAAGATTGCCGCCGAGGCGGATCAGTTTTTGGGCAAGATCGATAGTTTTGGACCGCTTGAGAAGGACCAGAAAAAGGCCATCCGCAAGGGGCTGAAGGTGATGTGTCGCGAATGCCAGATGGGTGTCGCCGCGGCCCAGTTGGCTTTGACAGATTCGGGCGTAATGTCTGCCCAGATCGATCCCACGCGTGTGGGAATCAGCTATGGGGCGGACTATATGCTGTCGCTGCCCGACGAGTTCATCGAGGGTGTAGCGAAGTGTATCGGCGACGACGGGCAGTTTGTGTTCGAGCGTTGGGCCACGGAGGGCATGCCGCAGATGTCGCCGCTGTGGCTGCTGAAATATTTGCCCAACATGCCGGGCTCGCATCTGGCGATTTACAACGATCTGCAAGGGCCGAACAATTCGGTCACACTGCGCGAGGCATCGGCCAACTACTGTATCGGCGAGGCTGTGAACGTGATGCGGCGCGGCAGGGCAGATGTGATGCTGGTCGGCGCGACCGGCACGCGGTTGCATCCCATGAAAACAATCCATTGTGTGCAACAAGAGGAATTGGCCACCGAGGCCGACGACCCGACTAAGGCCAGTCGGCCATTCGACCGTGATCGGACGGGCATGGTTTTGGGCGAGGGTTCCGCCGCGATTGTGCTCGAAGAACTCGAAGCGGCAAAGGCCCGCGGGGCCAAAATTCTTGGCGAGATTGTTTCGACCGCTTCGAGCAGCGCCATCGAGCCCAATATGGTTGCTCGTCGCGACGTGGCGATTGCAAACGTGTTGCGGGGCGTGTTGCAACAGGCCGAAATGTCGCCCGACGGCATCGGACATATCCACGCCCACGGCCTGGGCACACGCACGGGCGACGCCGACGAAGCCCGCGCCATAGCCGAAGTCTTCGGCGGCCGATCCGATGCGGTTCCGGTCGTGGCGGCCAAGAGCTATTTCGGTAACCTGGGCGCCGGCAGCGGCATGGTCGAACTGATAACAAGTCTGCTGGCTTTATCAAAAAATAAATTGTTCCCGGTACTGAACTACGAAACGCCCGACCCCGAGTGCGAAGTGAACGCGGTCACCGACGACAGCACGTCGCCCGGCGATACGTTTGTGAACGTAAGCGTGTCGCCCCAAGGGCAAGCGTCGGCAACGTTGGTATCACGTGTATGACTGATGCCGCGTTCTAAGGGGTGCCGTAGGCACAAGAGGCGAATTTCCCGGGCTCGAATGCCTCTTGCGGCTACGCCGCCCTGATAGACGAGCTATCAGGGCTACCCATCAATCTGAAACGCCACCCAACCAACACAATCACGCCCCCGGCCAGCAAGATCAACGCGGAGGGTTCCGGAACTGAGGCGGGCGGTGAGGTGGACGCCGAGGAGGTTGCCTGCCAGTTCGCGGCCAACAGTGTTACGTCGGCGTCGTCCACTCGTCCATCGTCGTTGAAATCACCCATCGTCCAAGTGGCGCCAGTGAGGGTTTGCCAGTTGCTGGCAAGGATCGCGGCGTCGAGATCGTCGACCGTGCCGTCGCCATTGGCGTCGCCGGGCATGGGGTTGGAGATTCCCCAGCGCACGCTCAAATCCAACTCGATTGCCGCGAGTTCGGTTTCACTGAGCAGGCCTTCGAAGACGATCAGTTCGCATAACTCGCCGCGGAAACCGTAGAGTTCGTTAACGGCGTAGCCCACCTTGAGGCCGTTGAGGCCGCTGGAGAGCATGTTGCCGGAGTAGATTTCATGGCCGTTGACGCGCAGCGTGTCCGTGGTTCCGGTTGTGTGTGTAACGGCAGTCACGAACCACTGGTCGAGTACGCTTTCGCCTAACCCGGCGTCGGCAACCAATGTTCGGACGCTGCCGTTATATGAGTCGTTGTCGTCGTCATACCCACCGCCTTGCATCCAGTTGGTTTCCCCGTCGGCTGATAGTTCGCCATAGAGAAGGAACTGGCGATCGCGGCTGCCATCGGTCGGGTCGGAACCGTCGTAGAGGAACGTGACGTTATAACCGTGGATCGTATCGAAGCCGGTTGCTTTCCAGACGGCCAGC
>CAZISU010000410.1:0-5824 GCA_964541935.1 uncultured Planctomycetaceae bacterium
CCGTTTTGCGGATCGGCTACTTCCTGATCGTTATCGCCGTGGGCTTGAGTATCATTTTGATCTCGGTCGAATTGTACCGCCACGAGCCGTTTTTGGACCTGATCCAATTCGTGCTGATTTTGGTTATCGCCTCGATTCCGGTGGCCATGCCGGCCGTTTTGTCGGTCACCATGGCGTTGGGGGCCTTGGCTTTATCGAAAGAAAAGGCAATTGTCTCGAAGCTGCAAGCGATCGAGGAGATGGCCGGCATCGATATACTATGTTCGGACAAGACCGGCACGCTGACCAAAAACGAGTTGACGTTGGGCGAACCTGTGGTTTATGGGGACCAAGACCCACAAGACTGTATCCTGGCCGGCGCGTTGGCTTCGAAGGCTGAGAACCAAGATGCCATCGATCTGGCCGTGCTGGGAGGGTTGAAGGACACCTCGGTTCTCGATCAATATGAACAGACTGAGTTCGTGCCCTTCGATCCGATCACTAAACGCACGGAAGGAACCGTGAAGACCAAAGACGGCCATACGATAAAGTACACCAAGGGCGCGCCGCAGATTATTATCAAAATGTGCAAGGTGGCCGATGATCTAGCCAAAAAGGCCAACGATTCGATCAACGAGATGGCCTCCAAAGGGTTCCGTACCCTGGGCGTGGCCCGTTCGAAGCCCGACGGCGACTGGCAGTTCTTGGGAATTTTGCCCTTGTTCGATCCGCCTCGCGACGATTCGAAGCAAACCATCGCCGAGGCCTTTGAACATGGCGTCGACGTAAAGATGGTGACCGGCGACAACGTGGCCATTGCCCACGAAATATCGGGCCAACTCGGATTGGGTACGCATATTCAACCGGCCTCCGACCTGTTCAGCGCGGGCGTCGACCCGGCCCACCTCAGCGACGATGCCGCGCGTCGCATCGAAACGGCCGACGGTTTCGCCGAGGTCTTCCCCGAACACAAGTACGGCATCGTCAAGGCCCTACAAGACCGTGGGCATCTGGTGGCTATGACCGGCGACGGTGTGAACGACGCTCCGGCCTTGAAGCAAGCCGAAATGGGTATCGCCGTTTCAGGTGCTACCGACGCCGCGCGGGCCGCGGCGGCCTTGGTGTTGACCGCGCCGGGCTTGTCGGTGATCACCAGTGCTATCGAAGAGTCGAGACGCATCTTTGAACGGATGATGAGCTACACCATTTACCGCATCGCCATGACAATCGACATCATGGTCTTCGTGGTTTTGGCGATGATAATTTTCGGCTTCCAACCGCTGACCGCCGTGATGATCATCGTGCTAGCCTTGCTCGACGACATTCCCATCATGACCATCGCCTACGACAATACGCGGATCGATCCTAAGCCGGTGCGCTGGAACATGCATAGCGTTCTGACGATATCGACGATCCTGGGGTTCCTGGCGGTTGTCGAAACCTTCGGCCTGCTGTTGATCGGCATGGAATGGATCAATAATCCCGCCTGGCAATCGTGGCTGGTCATGGACCAGGCACATCTGAAGACCATGCTCTTCCTGCAATTGGTCGTGGGCGGGCACCTGATGCTGTTCGTGACCCGCACCAAGGGCACGCTCTTTAAGCCTCCCTACCCGTCCTGGCAGCTTTTCAGCGCGGTCGTGAGTACGCAGTTCTTCGCCATTCTGATGTGCGGTTTCGGCTGGCTGGTGCCGGCGCTGCCATGGACCCTGATCGCCGTGGTCTGGGGTTACAACCTGATCTGGATGGTGGCCCAGGACTTTATCAAGCTAGGCATATACCGCATGAGCGAGCACCGCGCCCAGCACCATCGCGACTTCATCGGCAAGGTGAATAAACCGTTGCACGAACATGTGCAGTATATGAAATAGACGCGATCACAAGATTGCAAAACGACACGGGCCCAAACGATGAATCGTTTGGGCCCGTTGTTTTTGTATCTTATCAACAAAGGCGGGACTACAAACTAGACTACGGAAACGTTAACCTCCGGCCTCGGCTGGCGGCCCTGTTGCAACGTCGTTATCGTGATCGGCTTCAGGACGTTTCGCGATCTCGTCAGTACCGGGCACGATGGCCGCTTTGGGCGAGGTGGCTTCGATGATCTCGTTCAGCTCGACCGTGTCGATGACTTCCTTTTCGATCAGCAGGTCGGAGATTGCCACCAGGGTTTCGCGACGGGTTTCTAGGATGTGGCGGACTTTGTCGAGCGACTGGTCGATGATGCGTTTGATCTCTTCATCGATTTCACGAGCCGTATGTTCGCTGTGATGCTTGGGTTGAGCCATGTCCGCTCCGCCGCCGAGCATGGAGTTTTGCGACTCGCGATAGTTGACCCGTCCCAGGGTGCTCATGCCGAAATCCATGACCATGCTGCGGGCGATTTCGGTGGCTCGTTGCAGGTCGTTTTGCGCGCCGGTGGAGATGTCGTCGAACGACAGTTCCTCGGCAATGGTGCCGGCCAGAAAGACTTGCACGCGGCTTTCGAGCTCGTTTTGGGTCATCAGGTAGCGGTCGCCTTCGGGGCGTTGCAACGTGTACCCCAGGGCCGCAAGGCCGCGGGGGATGATCGAGACTTTGTGGACCGGGTCGGTGTTGGGCAAGCACTGGGCTACCAGCGCGTGGCCGCTTTCGTGATAGGCGACGCGGATCTTTTCATCTTCGTGCATGATCCGCTGTTTCTTTTCCAAGCCGGCCGTGACGCGTTCCACGCCCTCGTTGAACTCGTCCATGGTTACGGTTTTCTTATCCTTGCGCGCGGCCAGAAGAGCCGCTTCATTGACCAGATTGGCCAGATCGGCGCCCACGAAACCGGAAGTGATGCCTGCCACGTCCTTGAGGTTAACCGTTTCATCTATCTTGACTTGTTTGATGTGTACCTTGAGGATGTCTTCGCGGCCGCGAATGTCGGGCCGGTCGACCAACACATGGCGGTCGAATCGCCCCGGGCGCAGCAGGGCCGGGTCGAGCGTTTCGGGCCGGTTGGTGGCGGCCATTACGATCACGCCGTTGTTGGAGCTGAAGCCGTCCATCTCGACCAGCAGCGCGTTTAGCGTCTGTTCGCGCTCGTCGTGTCCACCCATGGCGCTGTTGCCGCGGGTTTTACCCAACGCGTCCAATTCGTCAATGAAGACAATGCAAGGTGATCGTTCCTGAGCCTGTTGGAACATGTCGCGAACGCGGGCGGCGCCCACGCCCACAAACATCTCGACGAAATCGGAGCCGGAGAGCGAGAAGAAAGCTACACCCGCCTCGCCGGCCACGGCTTTTGCCAAGAGCGTTTTACCGGTTCCAGGTGGGCCGACCAGCAGCACGCCCTTGGGGATACGCCCGCCCAGCGTCTGGAACTTTTCGGGTGTTTGCAGAAACTCGACGACTTCGTTAAGCTCTTCGACGGCCTCTTCGATACCGGCCACGTCTTTGAAAGTGATGCTGATATCCTCTTGCGCGAAAAGCTTACCGCGGCTGCGACCAAAGGCCATGGCTCCGCCGGCTCCGCCCATGCGCCGCATCATGAACACGAAGAAGACGATCATCAAGACCACGAGCACCAGCATCGAGATGTGCGATTGCCAGCCGCTGGGAGCCTCTTGGCCGCGGATGATGAAACCGTTTTTTTCAAGCCGCAGCGCCAGTGCGTTGCCGTCATGCTCCAGTCCCAGTCGGGCGGTGTAGAAAGAGACATCTTCCTTGGGGTCGCCCTTGTCGTCTTCCGGCGCGATAACCTGGGCGGTAACCTTGCCGGTTATTTCATAGGGGCCGACCACGACGTCCGAAAGGTTGGAGAAGCGGACCTTTTTCTCGGCTTCTTTCTCCTTGTCGCGATCCGGATTGACCGTGATTTCAATCGCCGCGTCTGGATTCTTGGCCGGTGCGCCCAAGTCGATTAGACGTACCAGATCGCCGTAGGGAATGTCGGCCTTTTTGTCGGGCCGCCACAGTCCGATTAGCAGCAAGGCGATGATGGCCGCCCCTAATACAAACCACATCAGATTGGCATTGTTGACCGGTGTTTTTTTGTCGTTTTTGTCGTTTTTGTCGTTTTTGTCGTTTTTGTCGTTTTTGTCGTTTTTGTCGGAATTCGATTGTTTGTTAGAACGGTCTTTGTCTTCCATTGATGTACTCAGTCGAGCTTCGGGATGTGTTGCAAATGCCAGGACGCGAACGGTCCAATGAAAAGGCGAGCGCCAACGGTATTATTATGCTTCGGATGGGACAAAGTATCTATCGTTGCAGACGCGGGAAATCGGCTGTATGCGAGAAGTCTAGGCGGGCCCCTAGCACAATTGTTAAAACCGGCAATTTAGGCAGTTAAACCAAACATTTTCCCCCGGAATTAGCGTGTGTTTCCTCTGTACGGGGTTCCTGCCTAAAAGGGTTCGAATTTGTGCGTACAATACTAACCTGAACAATACTAACCCGAAGCGCAAGCGAGGGACAGCGAGGGCCTGTGAGGGGGTCTGCGAAGAATAGGCAAAATGAGTAAGAATAGACGGGTGCAGTCTCAGTTTAGACGTTTTCTGCCCTCGCTTGCGCTTCGGGTTAGTGTGATGGATCAGCGTTTTTCGCAATTGCGGAGCGATTTTCATTGCTCAAACATCAAATACGGGTTGTGGTGTGGCGAACCCCTCATAGAATAGCGATTTACGGCAAATTGCGTTTTCCACACTCAAACCGATCCTCGTCCCTAACGGCCCACCCTTTATGACCGATCGACCAACCAATGTGGCCGTACTCGGCTCGACCGGCAGCATCGGGCTTAATACTCTTGAGGTAATAGCAGCGTCCGAGGGGCGTTTCCGTGCGACTGTTTTGACTGCCCACAACAGTACAGACACGTTGCTGCAGCAGGCTAAGGCCGTTTTGCCGGACTGTGTTGTTGTTACAGACCACCAGTCGGCTGGGAAAACCGATTGGTCACAACTCCCCAAAGGCGTTGAATTGTTGGTTGGGCCCGAGGCCGTAGGGCGTGTTGTGGGTGGCGCGGATATCGACATCGTGGTTTCGGCAATCGTCGGAAGTGCTGGCCTACTAGGCACTTGGGCCGCTTTGGAGGCCGGTAAAACAGTTGCCTTGGCCAATAAAGAGAGCCTGGTGATGGGTGGTCCGCTGATAACCCGTCTGGCCAGGGAGAACAACGCCCGAATTTTGCCGGTCGATAGCGAGCATAGCGCGGTTTTCCAGGCATTACAGGCCGGGCGTCGCGAGGAGGTTCGCCGCGTGGTGCTCACGGCCAGCGGCGGCCCGTTTCGTACTCACACGGCCGAGCAGCTTATCGGGGTCACGGTGGAAGACGCGCTGGCCCATCCCACCTGGCAGATGGGTCCGAAAATAACGGTTGATTCGGCCACGCTGATGAATAAGGCCCTGGAGATCATCGAAGCCCGCTGGCTTTTCGATCTGAGCCCGGATCAGATTGGGGTCACTATTCATCCGCAGTCGATCATACATTCCATGGTAGAATACATAGACGGTTCGATAATCGCCCAGCTTAGCCCCCCGGATATGAAGCTGCCGATTCAATACGCCCTGTCTTGGCCCCAACGATACGAGGGCGTGGCCAGGCGTCTCGACTGGAGCGAGGCGTTGCGTCTGGATTTCGAGCCGCCGGATTTCGAGCGTTTCGGCGCCCTTGGGCTGGGCCTGGAGGTCGCGCGCATGGGCGGTACTGCGGGAGCGGTGCTGAATGCGGCCAACGAGGCGGCGGTAGCCGCGTTTCTGGCCGAGCAGCTCGGGTTTTGCGACATCGTACCGGTCTGCCGCCACATTTTAGATAACCACAACTTCGACTCCGATCCCAGCATCGAGCGATTGTTCGAACTAGACCGCTGGGCTCGCCAGGAGG
>CAZISU010000411.1:0-5824 GCA_964541935.1 uncultured Planctomycetaceae bacterium
CTTCAACGACGATGGCGCGGTTGACGATATTGACGCCTCGATGCTTGCCGCCAATTGGCAAACAACCGCGGCCGGCTCATCGGCCGCCGTGCCCGAACCGTCCACGTTAGTGTTGCTGCTGAGTGTCTTGGGCCTGGCGGCGTTTTGTGGAAGAACCCGATAAGACGCAACGGAGAAGAGGCCTCCGTAGGGTGCGTACTTGTACGCACCGGGGCAAAGTTTAATTAACAAAATTATTAACAATACAATCGGTGCGTGCAAGCACGCACCCTACCAGCTACCAGCGGAATATCCATCTCAAGGAAGACACACATGCCGATCGGAAGAGCCGTTCTACTCCTGGTTTTTATCACCTTGTTATCGACGAGCACAGACCTCGCTCAGGCGCAGATTCCCACCACCGACTTCCGCTACCTTGCTGCCGATCCTTCGCTCCGGGCGGAGTTGTCCGGCGTGACCGTGCGGATGGGCCAAGCAACCTACGTCGGCAAGGTGTTGGAAATGGAGGAAGAGTGGGAGACGGATTTCGACCTATCATATCCGGGCAGTGTGGTGAGCGACCCGGCGTCCGGCAAACTGCGGATGTACTATGAATTGACGTATACGCTTGATGCCCCACACCACAACAATCGCCGATTAGTCGGCTTTGCCGAAAGCGACGACGGCATCAACTGGACCAAAACTGCGCTGAACATTACCGCGGACCGCTACAGCGACAATCCTCTCAATAACTTCATCGACGTCCAGGATCGCCAGTGGCCCAACAGCCCGTGCGTATTTATCGATCCCAACGCACCGCCGCAAGAGCGATACAAGATGTCGTACCATGAATTCCTTGGAGTCTTCCGTCTGGCCGCTTCAGAGGATGGTTTGCACTTCCACGACGTCGGGGTAGCGGATACGCCGCCCAATGGATTGGATTCTCTCAATATCACCTTCTGGGATCCGAAGACACGGCAGTACCAGGCCTACATGCGCTACAACTACCCTAATGATTATCCGGACCCGCACCGGGGAGTGTCGGCCAAACGTTCCAGCACATGGGAAGGAACGTGGCAGGGGCCGCGTGAGTACACGATCGATCCGGTTCGCGACTCACTCCCCAATCTCTACACTCCCGGCGTGATGCCCTATCATGGTCAGTATATCGGTCTGCCGGCGATGTTCTACGCAGACACCACCGGCTCGCTTTACCCCACATTCATGCATAGCCGCGACGGTTCGCAATGGCACTTCGAGGATTCCTCCCACCCGGTGATCGACTTGGCCGCGCACGGGCAAACGGTGGACGACTTCGGGGCTGCGTACCCTGCCACCTCACTGCTGGAACGCGATGGGAAACTGTGGATATACTATAGCTATGGCCACGACCAACATGATGCACCTAACCACAATCGCGAGAAGACAATGCATCTGGCAAAAATTCGCCAGGACGGTTTCGTGGCGATTGAACCAGAACCGGGCCAACTCGGCACCTGGACCACCTCCGTGATCCAGGTGCCGAAGTGGCCGGGCCAACTCTTGATGAATGCGGAGGTCACCGGGTCGCTGGGCGTGGAGGTACTCGACCCGAACACAATGAATCCGCTGGCAGGCTTCACGACCGCCGATATGCTGCAGATCGGCCAGGGAGATTACCTGGACGTGGCCGCAGCGTGGCGGGACGCCGATGGCCTGGGTGGATTGGGCAGTCGTGAGGTGGTACTGCGATTCAGCCTGGACGATGCCTCGATCTATAGCTTCAGCTTTACATCCGAAATCCCTCAAACAATAGATTCTACCGATTTCGAATGGAAGTATGAATTCGACACCGATCTGCCGACCGTGTCGGACCTCGATGCAAACGGCACCGGGGACTTCAATGAGAACTTGAATGGGGGGACAATTACATTGTCGGACGACGTCTTGAAAATATCGTGTCCCGAAAAATCGAATGTGGCTTACTACTACTGCGGCTGGGGCGAGGGCAGCAAGATCTGGGATGTGGCACCCGGCTTGGACTTGCAGCACGGGGTCACGGTTGAAATGAGCGTCAGGGTGGACGACGAGGTGGAAGAAGGCACTCAGGGGGCGATAGGGCTTGGTGTCATGCCCGACGGTACAAACGTCGATGCCAAGCTTTACATCGGCAAAACCAGCCAGTGGTGGGGGGAAGAGAACTATAGTAATTTTCAGGAGTTGGGAGAGGGTACATACGACAACACCGACGCCTTTCATGCCTTCCGCGTGGTCTTGGATCCAGACACGAACACGTATAGCGTCTGGCGAGACACCGAATTGCTGGCAAGCGGGCTCGGGGATACAGACTCCCGCGATGGGCTGAAGCGATTGGTTTTTGGCAACTACGCGTCGTCGTTGACTTGGGGTGACGTGGAGATCGACTACGTTCGCTTTATATCCGGCGCCTATGGTCCGGAAGCAACGCCCCCCTTGCCCGGCGACGCCAACAACGACGGCACGGTCGACGCTGCCGACGCCGCGATCCTGGCCACCAATTGGCAGACGGGAACCGGCGCCACTTGGTCGATGGGCGATTTCAATGGCGACGGGAGCGTGAACGACAGCGACGCCACGATCCTGGCCGCCAATTGGCAAATTACCACAACGGGCCAATCGGCTGGTGTGCCCGAACCGTCCACGGTGGTGTTATTAGTGGGCGTTTTGGGTCTGGCAACATTTTACAGACGAGCCAAATAAACCGGAACAGAGAAGAAGCCTTTTACAAATCGATGGGATTTCCACTTCAAGGAGAGAAACACATGCAAATTAGAATAGTCGTTTTACCAATACTTTTTATCACCTTGCTCTTCACAACCATAGAGCGAGTTGCGGCGGACGAGCCGATCAATATCGGCTCTCGTCTGGAACTGATGGTCGACGACCACCTCATTGGCCGCATGAGCGACTCGACCGAACTGTGTTTACACCATCCGGTGCGACGCGAGGTGGTGCTAAAACTAGACCGTCCCTGGGAAGGCAACGCCTGTGGCTACTTTACGGCCATCCAGGACGGCGACTTGTATCGCATGTACTACCGCGGCTCCTGCATGAAGCTCTCCAAGGGCAAGATCGGTTACACTCATCCCGAACTCACCTGTTATGCCGAAAGCCGAGACGGCATCAATTGGACAAAACCTAACCTGGGAATCGTGGAGTTCAACGGCTCTAAAGACAACAACATCATACTCATGAGCAAAACGGAGGGCGAAGCCACCGGCACCGGCATTTCGCATAACTTCTCGCCGATTTTGGACAAGAACCCCGACTGCAAACCGTCCGAGAAATTCAAAGGGCTTGGCGGTTGTGGACGCGGTCTGTATGCCCTTAAATCGCCTGATGGCGTCCATTGGTCGCTACTAACCGAGAAACCGGTCGTCACTACAGGCGCCTTCGACTCACAAAACCTGGCCTTCTGGGACCCGATCCGGAAATGCTATATGGAATATCACCGAGGTGCCCGCAACGGCCGCGATGTGATGATGGCCACGTCGAAAGATTTTCTTAAATGGTCCAAACCCGAGTGGCTCGAATACACGCCCGATAGAATTACACAACTTTACACCAACCAAATCGAACCTTACTATCGAGCCCCGCATCTGTATGTCGGTTTCCCGGCCAGATACATCGCCGGACGAGGCTGGTACTCGCCGATAAATGAGAAAATCTCCCAAGCGAACCGTCGTTGCGGCACCGACTACACCGACACGGGCTTCATCACCAGCCGTGACAGCAAAACGTTCAAGGTCTGGCCCGAAGCCTTCGTGCGGCCAGGCCCCTCGCCCGAACTGTGGATGTATGGCGTCGGATACACGGCCTGGGGCATGGTCGAAACCAAGTCGAACGTGCCTGGCGGAGCCAAGGAAATTTCCATCTACATCTCCGACGCCGGCGGATGGATGGGGCCAGGCAATACACTCTGCCGCTACACGCTACGACGTGACGGTTTCGTCTCGGCCGCGGCGCCCTTGTCCGGCGGAGAACTGCTTACCAAGCCCATCGTCTTCGACGGCAAAGCGTTGAAGATAAACTTCGAGACCTCGGCCGCCGGTTCGATTCAAATCGAAATGCAAGACGCCCAAGGCAAACCTATTTCCGGATTCACACTGGCCGAATGCCCTTCGCTGTTTGGCAATTCGACCGACTACGCGGTCGAGTGGAAAAGCAAGGCCAAGTTGGCCGACCTGGCCGGCAAGCCCGTCCGCCTGCGGTTCGTGCTCAAAGATGCCGATCTGTATGCGTTTCAGTTCGGCCAGAAGTAGTTTAGATTTTAAAGAATAATTCTCAGTCTCTCGAAAAAGCGAGATCGTCATGAAAAAACATGATCGCCCGGGTTTTACGCTCGTGGAACTACTGGTCGTGATCGCCATCATCGGCATCCTCATCGCCTTGCTGCTCCCGGCCGTGCAAGCCGCTCGAGAGGCGGCCCGCCGTATGCAGTGCTCTAACAACCTCAAGCAGTTGGGCTTGGCACTGCACATCTATCACGATACGTATAAGGTCTTCCCCTACGCGGCCGGCGGCGGTGGAACCTACTGGAGCTGGTCCACGCTGATGCTCTCGTCCATCGAGGCACAAACTACCTACGATCGCATCGATTTCGAATACCCTTACAACGCGGGGCCTTCAAACGATGCGATAAAAGCCAATAACGAGGCCATGCGCACGTTCCTCAACGTCTACCAATGCCCCAGCGCGCCCGAAAACCAACTGATAACCTGCTGTGGCAATATTCCCGGCGAGGCGGACGCCGCCGAGACCAACTATTCGGCCGTTGCCACGCACTTGCCCATAATGCGTGCCCGCGCTTCCGGCGCCGACGGCACCGGTGTCATGTATGTCGACTCGCACACCAGCATCCGCGACGTAACGGACGGTACAAACCATACGCTTTTGATCGGCGAGTGTGACCTGCCCCAAGACGATCCCGTCAAGACGCAATATCCCTTATACTGTCCAGGCGGAAATTGCTTTATGGGAAAAATATGGGCGTCTGAAAACACTATCACCACCGCCTACGGCATCAACAGCGGCCTGCACGTCGACGAGTCGGCTACCCAAAGCCACCACCCCGGCGGAGCACAGTTCCTCTTCGTCGACGGCCACGTTGTCATACTCAACGAAGACATCGACCAGACACTGCTCGAAGCACTAACAACTCGAGCAGGCGGGGAACAGGTAGATACCAGCAACCTTTAACTCCGCACCTGAACGAAACGTCTATCCGCCGGCCTTATGGAAAATCAGATCGAACCGTCGCCGTATCTCTTCCCGATAGCGACGGCAATCGGCCACCAGTGTTTCGGCGTCCGGGCTGTTCATCAGGTGTGCCAGCTTGGCGAGACTGGTTGAACTCTCGGGCAATTGATCGCGGGCCGTCGTGCTGATCAGCCTGAGGCGGCTTTCCAATGTGCGCAAGAAGCGATAGGCATCGATGAAGAATTCCGCGTCGTCGAGCGCGAGCAGCCCGGCTTTGGACAAAAGTTCCAGGCCCTCTACGGTATTTGGCGTGCGAATCTTTGAGTTTCTGCGAGCGTGGGCCAGTTGCATCATCTGCACGAGAAACTCGATGTCGACAATACCGCCGGGCCCACGTTTTATGCTTTTCGGATCGGCCGCATTTTCGAGTCGCTGTCGCATGGCCCTGGTCCCGTCTGCATCGCTACGATTCCAGCTATGATCGAATGCGGCCTTGGCGATAAGCCGCGCTGTGGCTTTGGCCATTGCCGGCGTGGCATACACAATTCTCGCTTTGCACAGCGACTGCCGCTCCCAAAGCTGCCCGTCGCCTGTGGCAAAATAGCGGGCGAACTCGGCCGACGAGACG
>CAZISU010000412.1:0-5822 GCA_964541935.1 uncultured Planctomycetaceae bacterium
CGATGCCCAGACGCGTGAACCCGAACACGGTAGCCGGGCCGAGGCCGCTGAAGGTCTTGCTGATTATGCCGTCGCTGTTGGCGGCCAGTTCGATGGGTTGCGCCCAGAGCATATCGCCGGCAACGAGCGAATCGGAGCCGCAGCGGCGCTGGAACTCGATGCTCGTGTAGACGAAATGACGCCAGGGGATCAGTGACGCTCGCGACACGCTTTTCCAGCGGGAAGCACTGCCTGAACCGCTGTCGGCCACGAAGTAGAAGACGGGCATGTTTAACTCGTGGCAGACCATCAACTGCTCGCGGGCGCTGCGGATGTCGCTGTAGCCCGAGCCGTCGATGCAGGCGATCAACGGCTTGCCGGTGCGGAGGAAGTTGAATGCGATGCGTCGATAGTCGGTATAGTCGGGGCCGTAGGCATCGTAGGCCCAACCGTCGGCCTTGCCGAACGGCCCCAGGGGATAGCTGGGCCAAACGTAGACCGGGAGCGTGGGGGCAAAGGCCTTGATCTGGTTGTATAAGGCGTCGAGATTGGCCTGCGCGCTGGTGGGGTGTTCTTCGCAAAGATGTACGGCGTCGACGAGGGAAAGGTCGGTGCGACGCAGCCAGGCCGCCAGGCTTTTTTTAGCTTTCTTCAAATCGCCACGGAAACGGCTGCCCTCGTTGAGCTGCACTACGTTTATGAGGCCCTTGCTTTTGGCTTTGCGGAGGCGGTCGTTGATATCGCCGTCGACCGATGCTCGGAAGGTGTTGAGGGTGCCGATGCTGCCGTCAGTTCCTGCGGCATAGAAACCGCCGCTGTCGGAAAATGTTGCGGTGCGGCGTGGTGGAGATTTATCGGGTGATATGTCGTCAGCATTGGCCTGTGAGGCGGCAAACAAGCCGATGATGAATACTAACCCGAAGCGTAAGCGAAAGGATGGACAAGCTGAGTAAATGCCGCGTTTCCCCTCGCTTGCGCTTCGGGTTAGTGTAGAACATAAGCATTTATTCATGATAGCTCCGGATAATGACACTTTATTTACAAAAACGTCCGCGTCGAACTGGGCCGACGCGGACGTTGCTATTTATTCCACCACAAAGAGATTCGAAATTACGAATCTTTCTCCGGACGGTTGCTCAATTCGATGGTGTCGGCCGGGACCATTTTTTCGTTCTTCTTGTCCCAGGCCATCATGCGACCGGAGCGCCAGGATTCGTTGGCCATGGTAACCGCGGCGACGCCGGCCAGGCCGAGGTGGGCCGGGCAGTTGAGCTCTTCGCCGTTGCGGAGATGGTTGTGCAGGTTGGTGTGGTGCAGCAAGGTGTCTTCGGCGCCGGTCTTCTTGTGCTCGGCCAGGACCTTGCCGTCTTTGTCCTTGGCAACCCAGCCGGAGCCGGTGAAGTAGAGCGTGCCGCGGTAGCCGCGGATGAGGTGGTCGATGCCCACGCGGTTGCTCATGGTGCCCAAGACATAGACCGTCATGCCGCGGGGATATTCGCAGATCATCTCGAAGTTGTCGGGCAGGGTGCGGCCGTCGTCCCACTGCCAGATTCCGCCCATGCCCACAACACGACGCGGGTAGAGCAGGTTACAGGCCTTCATGATGCGTGTGATGCGGTGGATGAACAGATCGGTGGCAATTCCGCCCGAGTAGCTGGCGTAGTTGCGCCACTCGAAATAGTGATGCGGGTCCCAGTCGACCTTGGGTGCGTGGCCGAGCCAATCTTTCCAGTTGAGGTCTGCCGGCTTGGGCATGTCGTCCTTGGTGGCGGGATTGCGCCAGGGGCCTTTGGCTCCGGAGCGACGCACATATTCGATCTGGGCCTGGACGACCTGACCGATGACGCCCTCGGCGATGGCCTTGCCGGCCGAGGCATAGCTGTCGTCGGACATGGCCTGCACGCCAACCTGCAAGGGCAGCTTGGTTTCTTTTTGCTTTTTCACAACCGCCTGAGCTTCGGGCAGGGTGTGCGTCATGGGCTTTTCGCAATAGATGGCCTTGCCGGCGTCCATGGCGTCGAGCGTCATTTCGCTGTGGCGGTGTTCGGGCGTGGCGATCGTAACATAGTCGACGTCCTTCATGTCGAGAACCTTGCGGTAGTCGGTCTGGACGTTGGTGATCTTGAGCTTCTCGGCCCCCTTTTCGGCACGGGTTTTCCAGCAGTCGGCAACCGCGACCGGCTCAACGTTGTTCTTCTCGCGAAGGGCGTTGATGGTGTTCATGTGGGCATTGGCCATTCCGCCGGCACCGATGAAGCCGACGCGAATTTTTTCGTTGGCGCCACTCACAGCAGCGTAGCTGTTGGCGGTCCAAGTCGCGGCCGCCGCGGCAGCACTCGTTGTCTGGATAAAGGAACGGCGCGAAACCGGGATGCGGGAGGGCATATCGAAACTCCTGGAGAAATTGGGATGGATTATGGTGGTAGGCTGTACGACTAAGGGGGGGTGCGCCCCCCGTCGTATGATCACGAGCTAAAGCTCTATTATAAATCGCGTAGTAGTAGTCCGTCAACACAATGCCCAACTGCACAATTGCAGCCCCTTTCACGCCCATGCTGGGCGTGCCACACAGGAATATTACGCAATTCCGTGCGTATTTTCATAGACAGCTATTTCTGACTCGCGTTGGAGCGTCAGATTGATATCATCCAGGGCGTTCATAAGGCAGTGGCGGCGGAAGTCGTCTACCTCGAAATCGATGGAGAGACCGTGCTCGTCGCTGATGGTGCGGGTTTCGATGTCTACGGTAAGCCGGTAGCCCGGGTGTTTGGCCGCGCGGGCGAACAGGTCGTCGATAACCGCTTCGTCGAGGCGGATGGGCAACATGCCGTTTTTGAAACAGTTGTTGTAGAAAATGTCGGCGAAACTCGGCGCAATCAAGGTGCGGAAACCGTAATCCTCGATGGCCCAGGGTGCGTGCTCGCGACTCGATCCACAGCCGAAGTTTCGACGTGCCAGCAGAACCGTAGCGTCTTTGAACTCGGGCCGGTTGAGTTCGAAGTCGGGGTTGTCCGATCCGTCGTCCAGGTATCGCCAGTCGAAGAACAGGTACTGGCCGAAGCCGGTGCGCTCGATGCGTTTGAGGAACTGTTTGGGGATGATCTGGTCGGTGTCGACGTGTGCTCGGTCCATGGGCAGGACCAGTCCGGTGTGTTTGGTGAAGGGGTTCATCGATCTTATCCGTGAGTTAATGATCTAAATATTGTTGAAGCGGGATTAGCCGAAAGGAGTTTCTCAATAATCCCACTCGCGCACGTCGACGAAGTGTCCGCTGACAGCAGCCGCCGCGGCCATGGCCGGCGAGACTAGATGGGTGCGTCCACCCTTGCCTTGACGTCCTTCGAAGTTGCGGTTGGAAGTGGCAGCGCATCGTTGTCCGGGTTCGAGCTTGTCGGGGTTCATGGCCAGGCACATGCTGCAACCGGGCTCGCGCCATTCCAAGCCAGCCTCGATGAATATTTTGTCCAGGCCTTCGGCCTCGGCTTCCTTTTTGACCAGCCCGCTGCCGGGCACGACCATGGCGTTGACGCCGTCGGCAACGCGTCGACCGCGGACAACGGCCGCCGCCGCGCGCAAGTCTTCGATACGTCCGTTTGTGCAAGAACCGATGAAAACGCGGTCGATGTTGATCGACGAGATCGGCAGGCCGGCCTCTAGGTCCATGTATTTCAAGGCGTCGGCTGCCGCTTTTTGGTCGACTGGGTCGTCGAAGTCGGCCGGATTGGGAACCGTGCCGTCGATGCCGGCAACCTGCCCGGGGTTGGTTCCCCAGGTGACTTGTGGTTGGATGTCGGCCGCGTTGAAGACATGGCTGCGGTCGAAATAAGCACAACTATCGCTGGGCAGCGTCTGCCAGCGTTTGACCGCGGCCTCATAATCTTCGGGCACATATTCGCGTCCGCGGAGATATTCAAACGTGACCTCGTCGGGAGCTATCAGCCCGGAACGGGCGCCGGCTTCGATTGTCATGTTGCAGACCGTCATGCGGCCTTCCATGGTGAGCGAGGTGATGGCCTCGCCCGTGTACTCGATGCAGTATCCGGTTCCGCCACTGGTTGTGATTTGCCCGATGACGTAGAGGATCAGATCCTTGGCCGAAACGCCGTAGGTAAGACGTCCGTCGACGCGGATTTCCATCGTCTTGGGCTTGTACTGCAAGAGCGTTTGCGTGGCCATGACGTGTTCGACTTCGCTGGTGCCGATCCCGAAGGCCAAGGCGCCGAATGCGCCGTGTGTGGCTGTGTGCGAATCTCCACACACGATGGTCATGCCCGGGCGGGTCAGGCCCAGTTCGGGACCGATTACATGTACGACGCCCTGCTTTTTGTCGTTGAGATCATAGAAACGGATACCGAATTCCTGGCAGTTATTCCGCAAGGTGTCGATTTGCAGCTTGGCAATCGGGTCTTCGATAGGCAGCGAGCGGTCGGTTGTGGGGATGTTGTGGTCGGCAGTAGCGAATGTTCGCTCGGGACGACGAATTGTGCGCTCGGCCAGCCGCAAGCCCTCGAACGCCTGCGGGCTGGTGACCTCGTGGACGAGTTGCAGATCGATATAGAGGATCGTCTGCTTGCCTTCTTCGGCATGAACGACGTGGTCGTCCCAGATCTTCTCAAACATCGTCCTTGGGCTGTTTTCTGCCGTCATGATTTCCTCGACTCTTTTTAATAGTTACCGCTTCTATGCGGTTACCGTGCTTAGTTCAGTGAAAGCTTCTTATTATAGAAAATGCCGGAGTGGATGGCGAGCCCCCCAGGTTGCGCGGCACTAGCTGTTTACAAATGGGGGGTGCACGGGCGATACATAGGGAGAAATTTTCACACGTGCGCAAGCGGCTTAGCTAACATTACTTATCTAGCCAGCTATTTGACGGGCTGCTATCCGCGGCGGCGGTAACGTGAGGCTGCAAGGAACAGCCAACCCAATAGAAGCATAACGGCCACAGAAGGTTCGGGGACTGCCGATACTGCTGCGGCAGAGGCTAAAGAATCCACCGACTGCAACCAGTTATAAGACATAATCATGCCGTCGATGGTATCTACTATGCCATCGGCGTTAAAATCACCTTGCGCCCAGGTTGGACTAGAGTTGCCCCAGTTGACCGCGAGTATGGTGGCATCGATCTCGTTGACAATGCCATCCATGTTGGCATCACCGCCCAGGGGGGTGATGATTTGCGTGAGGACGTCAGCGCCTGCCTGACTCTCCCAGTCGGGAATAGCATAGCTGTAGCGAGATGGAAAACTGTCTCCGGAAGCAGAGCCGTCATTGTACTGAAACCAGTGTATTCCGACCAAAGCAAGTCCGCCGTTGTATGCCATGAACGACGGGCCGCCCGAATCTCCATTCTCGAGACGGCTTTCGTCGTCGCCGAGACCTTCTGGTGGATCTGCGTAGTCGTAGATCATGGACCACGTTTTGACCTTTCCTGTAGTACCACCGTGGTCCACTATCTGGAATGATATGTCGTCAATCTCGTTTCTTCCGACGCGATCCGCGATGCCGTATGTGAAGAAGGGCATGCCAATGTTGCTTTGTTCGTTGGCGAAGTCGAGGATCGGATAGTATGTGATGTTATCGCTAGGGGCGAGCGGTTCAGTCAGTCTACGCAGGCATAGGTCGCCGGTATTTTGCGACCAATTGTCGACCGTATATGTGTGCGGATTTGTTTTATTAAGATCATCATCTTCGTAGAATGTGATAGTGGATCCGAAATTTGGTGCCGCGTGGTTTGCGGTGAGGAAATATTGTGGTGAGACCATGGTTCCCCAGTCGCTGTCCGACGACCATCCCACGCCCGACCAATCGTACTCTTCGCCAATAAAATCTCGGTCGGCGCCGGT
>CAZISU010000413.1:0-5816 GCA_964541935.1 uncultured Planctomycetaceae bacterium
CCTTCTGCGAATTCACCTTATTGACGCGCCCTAATTTCCCAGGCCATTATATTTTATGCATACATCTTATTCAGGAAGAGAGCGGAATATTTTTTAGTTGTATAGATATTGATACACATAAAGCGAATGGCAAAGCTGATGGGAGCACCCCCGCGAGTTATGCCTATATTGTTAGAAGTGCAGTTTCTTATTGAACTAATACCCCTCTATGCTTTTGCTCAATGAAAAACAACAAGAATTACGCAAACTCAATACAGCAAAAGAGTTTAACAACGATTAAGAGCAATCGTTAAGAAGAGAGTAAAAAGACAAGCAGGCGAGTGACACCCAAGTATTGCCGGAACGACAGTGCCACCCGCCGTTGTAAAGTAGCCTGATACTATAACCGCTACGTGAAGGCCCCTTGCTGATGGAGTAAGATGGACGTTGTTACAAACCCATCTTTCCTCCATCGAACAAGGAGACCTATCATGTGGCACATTGGTATCGATTTGCACAAGGAAACTATTGTCATGGCGGCCGTTAACGACACGGGCGAGGTTACTGCTCCGTTGCGAATTCGCTGCGAGAACACGGTGGCCATTACGCAGGCGGTCGGCAAGCTCGCGCCGTTTCGGGCGGTTGTCGAGGCCAGCGGCACTTATCGCTGGCTTTACGATCTGCTTCGGCCGCAGGGCACGATCCTCCTGGCACACCCGCTTCGTCTTCGAGCTATGATACAACGCCGCAGCAAGACCGACAAGCTCGACGCACAACTGCTGGCCAATCTTTTGCGGATCGACCAGATCCCCTTGTCCTATATTCCACCGGAGCCGTACCAGCAGCTGCGGGATCTGACACGTTGCCGAGCGCGGTTGGGCCGCGATCTGGCCGATGTGAAAATCAAATTGCGGGCGATCCTGGCCAGACGAAACCAAAGGGCTCCCTATCGGGTGCCGTTCGGCGTGCGCGGCCTGGCTTGGTTCCGCGGGCAAGACTTCGGTCCGATCGAGAATCTGATCCGCGACGAACTGGTCCAGCGGTTCGATCACTATCGGCGACAGATGACCATTCTCGACGACCATTTGGCCAAGATGGATCAGACCTTCCCGCAGGTAGAAGCCTTGCTGCAAATCCACGGCATCGGCTTATTCTCGGCTTTGTTGATCGTGGCCGAACTGGGCGAGGTGCATCGTTTCCGCTCGGCCAAGCAAGTCGGCGCCTACGCCGGCCTGACCACTCGTGTACATCAGTCGGGCGGCCATTGCTATCAGGGTTCGATCACCCGACAAGGCTCGCCCTGGTTGCGTTGGGTTCTGGTCGAAGCGGCGATGAAAACACCGAGCAAGGACGCTGCGTTGAAGAATTTTTACACGCGCGTGCGAAAACGTTCAAGCGCGAAGATCGCACGAGTGGCGGTCGCGCGAAAACTGGCGGAGATCTGCTGGAAGCGGCTGCGACATTGGCACTGCACACACGACAAACAAACTGCGTAGGAAGAAAACGTGAAACAAAGCGGATTCGCGCGCCCGCACGGCCGCCGTTGGCCCGCAAATGGGACTCGTGAGACTTTCGTCTGCACTGTTAGCCTGATTGGGCACGGCGGCCGGAGAATAAAATCATGTGCGACGGGCGTAAGCCCGGCCGGCACGAATGGGTGACTACCAAGCGCGCGACACAAGAAGAGCCCTCGCGAGAGAGCGAAGCGGCCAATGAGAATCCCCGTGCGCGATGGAAACCCGACCGAGACGCAAGGCATCCATGCCAAAGTGTTTCGTCGAATCCATTCGCCGACCAGGGGCGCTCATTGCCGCCCCCTGGATCCCCGGCTAGCCTCTCTCTGTTGCTGTTAGCGAATTAACGTAAATCCAGAAATCGGGGCCTTGACACGTAAGCGGTTATGGGTGTCCCCCGTTGCACTTCAGATTTGAATTCGCCCCTCTATAACGGGACGATACAGTTACGGATGAGCAGGTTGGCGCGATTTTTGAGTGTATGGAAGAGCTACGCGAGGAGCCGGCTTAGAAATTTGAAGATTTTCTTTTGCCAAAGGATATCGCATGGCTCATCGTACTCATCAAAGATCTCGACAGCCACGTCAATAAGCATACCTGTTCCCATAGTACCTGCGAAGCGGACGAACAAAACCGGAACCCCGGCGGCGGAGTCCGTGGAGGAAAGGGGATCACTCAAGAAAAATGCCGCGAGTCGTGTTCTTGCACCGGACACAGTGCCGATTTCTGCAAGGCAACATTACGCGTGGCTACGGCAGGTATCCGATCGACGTGGCCATCGCCATCGACCATCTCACACTCGCGGCGGTTGACGAGGGGTTGGGCACGTGCTGGATAGGGGCATTCGACGAGGCGCAAGTCAAGGAAATACTGGCGATACCCCGTAAGATCCACGTTGTCGAGCTTTTGCCACTCGGTTACCCAAAAGATCCCTTGCCGGCGAAGAAGCAGCGGCTGCCGTTGAGCGAAATCGTGAAATACGAGCAGTGGCAATAGGACGCGGCGGGAGAATAATCGGAGCTAGTAGCCCAGGTCGTTTGATGGTATGCTTGCCGTTTTATGATCGGGCCAATCTTGAGGAGGTAGCGATATGCCAATCGATTTCACCTGTCCGCACTGTGGAACTCGAACGAACGTTGCCGACGAATATGCAGGCAGCAGCGGGCCGTGTGTGAGCTGTGACCAGCAGGTCACGATTCCGGTCGAGGGATCTCCTTTCGCGGGCCGGCCGTAATACAATCGACCGGTCGACGATATGTCGGACAATGCCGCGATCCGCATGTTGTTGCCGGTGGGCCGTTCAGGTTGGGCAATCGCCGCCGGATATGCGGGCCTGTTTGCGACGCTCGTTTTTCCCGCCCCGATTGCCTTGCTGCTGGGGGTAATTGCCATTTGGCATCTTAGAAAGAATCCAAAACTGCACGGTATGGGCCGCGCTATCTTCGGTCTTGTGATGGGGCTGCTGGGCACGGGATTCCTGCTGTTCGTCTTGATTGGGATGCTTGTATCCTAAACGACCGATGTTAGGCTACCCTGCTTTGGAAAAAATCAGGGGTAGATGGTCGGCAGGTATGGTAGAATAAAGGAAGTGGCCGCGATATCGGTCGATTACTTGCCCCCCGTCATGGTGAGCATCCTGGTTTATTCAACTGCACAAATTTTGACGCGAAAAACGAAGGCGAGCGGATTTGCCTGGCTGGCAATGGCGGTTGTGGTGCTCGCTGGGGTTGCTACGGCCGGGGCGGCTCAGAAGCCCGACGGCAAGATTTATAGCCGCGAGTTGCACGGGCAGGCCAATCGGGACATGGACGACTATCGGGGCCGGCTCGACGAGTTGGCCGCCTGGTGCGAGAAGGAGGGCCTTGCGGACGAGGCTGCCAAGACCAAGGGCTGGGCACGGGCGCGGGCGACCGATAAACTGTACATTACGGCCTTGCCCGAGCGGATCGGGCCGCCACGGCTGGCGGACGACGCTGCGGAAAACGTACGTCAGTGGCAAGAGCGTTTCTGGAAGCTGCGGCGCGAGCAGGCCGAGACGCTGTTTAAGATTGCCCGACAGGCGGTGCGTCAGAATCGGGCCTCGTTGGCCTTCGACCTGCTGCTGGCCACCGTGCATGAAGATCCCGACCACGAGGTGGCCCGGCGGATTTTGGGCTACCAGAAATTCCGCGACCGCTGGCACACGCTCTTCGAGATCCGCAAGCTGCGGGCCGATTGGGTCAAGTCAGATAAGTTCGGCTGGATCCGCAAAGTCGACCTGCCGCGTTACGAGCAGGGCGAGCGAAAGTACGCCAACCGCTGGGTCACGGCCGAGGAGGACGCTCGCCTGCACAGCGACATCCGCCGCGGCTGGGATATCAAAACCGAGCACTACACAGTCCGCACCAACCACAGCATCGAGGCCGGCGTGGCCCTGGGCGATAAGTTGGAAGAATTGCACAACGTGTGGAAGCGGCTTTTCATCCGCTACTACGCCACGCGCGAGCAAGTCATGGGTATGTTCGAAGGCAAGCGTCGCGGGCGGCCCGTCAAACTACCTCGCCACGAAATCGTCTATTTCCGCGACCGCGACGACTACAACACGGCGCTGCGCGACATCTTCCCCAATATCGGCATCTCGACCGGCGCGTACGTCGACATGACCCGCCGAGCATACTTCTTCGCCGGCGAGGATGGCAGCGACCGCACTCTCTTGCACGAGGCCACGCACCAGTTGTTCCACGAATCGCGGCCGGTTGCCAAAAAAGTGGGCACAAAAGCCAACTTCTGGATCGTGGAAGGCCTCGCCACCTATATGGAATCGCTCCGCAAGGAAGGCGGGGATGGTGATGAAGATAGGCAGTTTGTACTCGGAGGCTTCGACGGCATCCGCATGAAAGCCGCCCGCTACCGCCTGCTCAAAGACGATTTCTACGTGCCCTTGTCCGAGCTATGCGGCTACGGCATGAAACAGATCCAAACCGACCCCCGCGTGGCCACGCTCTATAGCCAGATGGCCGGGCTGACCCACTTCCTGGTCTATTACGACGGCGGTCGATACCGCGACGCGCTGGTAGCCTACCTGCAAGCCGTCTACAACGGCAGCCAAAACCCGGCCATTCTATCGAAACTGACCGGTGTGCCGTTGAAAACTCTCGATCGGCAGTACCGCGAGTTCATGCGTCAAGAAAAATAGGTTGCGTCCGCGAGGCAACGCTGGAACTAAAAGTTCCCCCGGCGCGATGCAGTGACGATGCTATTGATGTTGGAATCAAGAGGCAATCGGCGCGTTTTCGATTCGCCCAGCGGGCTAAAATAGTTCCCGTCGCGATTGCGATAAAAAGTTCCCTGCCGATGTTCTGCGGGTTTACTGTTGACAAGCCCTGGCTCGACTGATTCTACTGCAATAAGTCGGTGGTGGTTATCGGCTACATGCGAAAGATAGCCCGCCTCGGCAACGTGCCTGATGCCGTAACAAGATGCACACCTCAATGGAAAATCTCACGACAATGAAGAGCTACAAATTCGTCCCTGTCCATAAGATTACGGCCAGCGTGGCACTCGCGTTGCTGATGTGCTTGCACGTGTCGATAATACAAGCTGATGAAAGCGGTGACAAAGCGACGGCAAAAGACAAGGGCGGCAAATCACGTTTCGAGGTAAGCTTCTGGATCGACCATCAGGACTTTGCCACCCCGGCCGGCGGTCGCGAGTGGGACACGGTCTCGCCCAAGGGCTTGGAGGAGATTGTCGACTATTGTCGCGAGGCCGGGGCTACGACTCTCTACTGGCGAGGTTTCGGCGGCGGGCTGACGGTCCACAACAGCAAACTCGAAGAGGGCCTCTATCCGCAACTGATCGACAAGCGGCGAACCACCGATCCCTTGGAATATAACGGCGCCGTCCGTTACGGCAATTGCCAGCCGGATATTATCGCCACGGTGGTCGAGATCTGTCACCGTAAGGGGCTGAAGTGTCTGGTTTATTGGCCTTGGGAAGACACACACAACATCCAGTGCTTCATCAGCCGCTATACGCTCGAACACCCGCGACTGTGGGACGAGCGGCGCGACGGCTATGCTTCGCCGGCACGCTTGAGCCTTGCCTACGAGCAGACGCGGCAGTACAAGCTGGGCCTTGCGCAAGAGTTTCTGGACCTGGGCGTGGACGGGTTTTTTATGGACTACCGCCGGCAGAGCAACTGGAGCCCCGAGTTCGGCTACGTGCGGCCGGCATTGGCCGCTTACCGCAAACTGCACGGCGTCGGGCCAGATCCGCAGTCCGATGCCTGGCTGCGATTCCGGGCCGCTTATCAAACGCAGATGCTCGCTGAGTTGCGTGCGC
>CAZISU010000414.1:0-5814 GCA_964541935.1 uncultured Planctomycetaceae bacterium
CGAAATGCTTCCAGGCGGTCGGTGCTGGTGGTTATTAGGGTATCGCGGTCATCGATTATAACGGTTAGGCCTGGCGTCGGCGCGGCGGTGGTGAGGGCCACGAAAACCCAGCCGTCGCGTGGGTTGACGAAGGTGAATGACTGCGGCGAGGGGGTGTTTTTGAGCGGCTGGTTGAGGACTTCGGCGACCAGGTTGTTGAGCTGTTTGATGTTGCCACGGTCGATGGTTGGGATGTCGATAATGCTGATGGGGTGTGTGGCTGAGAGAATCGTTTCTTTGGTTTCACGGTGGCGGAGTGCGATGTTGAGGGAGTGGTCTCCGCGGGGAAGGCCGGCTAGCTTGACGATGATCTTGCCGTTTTTGGCCAGCGGTATCGTCTGCTGGGGGATACGGTTTGAGTCGACGGTTACGAGGCATTCATATGCTCCCTGCTTTGCCGGCAGGGTGCCGTAGAATATGAATTCCAGCTCCGCCTTGGCATGGGGAATCTTGTTAAGCAAGGGTTGCATGGGTATCAATCTGGGTGCGGCGACCATGGCCTTCTGTGAGGCCGATCCTTTGCGGGCCTTTTCGCTGAGTGCTTCGAGCTTGATGTCGGCGAAATGGATTTCGCCGGTGGGGTTGTCGGCGAACATGGCCAGACCGTATTCTTTGTTCTTGGAGGGGAACAACGTGAATGTCTTTTGCTGGAATGTCCAGTCGGAGTCGGTTGGGAAATTATTGAATCCTACAGCGGAAGTCCAGCCGCTGTTATGAACGACCAGGCCGGCCGCACGGCCCTTGAAACCTTTGGTCTTGATGTAGCCACTGAGGCGGTATTTTTCACCGGGCACGAGGACCATGCCCTGCTGGCGAACACTCATAGTGCCGGGCAAGGCCATATCGCTTTTGAGGACGATGGCAGCTTTCTTTCCGCCGGGGCCTGCGGCGCGGTGATAGGCCACATGCTTGCTAGAGGAAGCGTTCCAGAATTCGGGGAAGTCGACCTGTTCGGCGTCAAAGCCGCCATTGATCAGCAGGTTCTCGCCTTCAGTTACTGCCGCTGCTGTGGAAGATGACAATATCGCGACACAGAGTATTGCTAAGAACTGTAATGCTAAGAGCTGTTTCATTTTTGTTTATCCGTCTAAAGTGCAAGTGTTTTTTTGCGTCCTGACCATCAATTCGCGTTTCACAAGCATAAAGCTGAGAATACCGCCGAGAAAAGCAATGGCCGCGAATGCGTAATACGCATAGTAGAATTCACCGGTTTCTTTGAGCACTATCCCAATCAGGGAAGGGGCGACGATCCCGGAAGCAGATCCCGCGCTGAGCATCATGCCCGATACTTTGGCGACGTCCTCGGGCTTGTAAGTGTCCATGACGTATGCAAAACAAACCGGCCCGATACCAAAACTGAAGAACATCGTGATGGAAAAACCGATAAGACAAGTGGCTATGGAAGGTGCCACGACGGCGTAAATGGTTGATGGAACCATGACAAATAACGAGACAACGATCCAAGGAGAACGCCAGCGGCCAAATAAGTTATCAGAAGCCCACCCGAGGATGTAAATCCCCAACGCGGCAACCACCCATGGCAATGACGAGAGGAAGCCCGAGGAGAGAATGCTCGACCCGCGTGCTTTTACAAAGTATGTGGGCAGCCAGGTTTGCCCCGCCCAAACGTTAATAATGAAGGCGAAGTAGACGCAAAACAAAATATAGATAGCCGGGTCACTCAATAATTGCCGTAGCGTTGATCCCGATGTTTGAACCGTGGCCGCATCGTTTTGGGATTCGATGAGGGTCAATTCTTCTTTGGATATAGAAGGATGTTCACCAGGCGTATCTCTTAGAACCCTCCAGACTGCGACGGCCAACAAGACTCCGCCGCCGCCGTAAATATAAAACACGGCTTGCCAGCCAAAGTTCACGATGATGTATCCGCTGAGGATATTACCGACAATGGCGCCAAGCGGCATGGCAACAGCCCATGTAGCGGTTGCTGTTGCCCGTTCGGAAGGAAGTACCCAACTATTAACAACTTTTGTAATTCCGGGACACATGGGGCCTTCACACATGCCGAACAGTATGCGTATTATTATTAAGGACGCAAACCCCCAGGCCAGTCCGGTTACAATCGTCATTACGGACCATAGAACGAGAATGATGGAAATGACTTTTCTGGAAGAATAGCGCTGGGCAATAAATCCTCCAGGAAAGTTGAGCAGAGCGTACCCGATCGTAAAGCCGCTAAGACAAAAACCTAATTGGGCAGGGCTCAGTCCCATTTCTTCCATGAGAAGTGGCGCCGCCATCGAGAAGTTTACTCTGTCCATATAGGAGAGTAAAACCAGGATGAACATCCACCATACAATCGTCCATCTGTATTTTCCGGGGGCCACTGTCGATACCTTTACTTTATCCGTGAATGGTGACTTTTGGGGTTAGGCAAGCAACTCAAACGGTATCCATAGTTATAGCACGGCCAAAACTCACTTTACAGACTTAAACCTTGATAAGGACGGCGTCTCCTTGTGCGAGTCCGCCGCATATTGCTGCAGCGCCGTAGCCACCCCCTCTTCTTGCAAGCTCGTGGAGCAGGGTCACCACAATCCGTGCGCCCGATGCTCCCACGGGGTGCCCCATGGCGATTGCCCCGCCGTTGACGTTGAGTTTACTTCTTATTTTAGCAATTTCCGACTCGTTGTGGTTGCCTAGGATAATGCTGGAAACGAGCAGTAAAGCGGCAAATGCTTCGTTGATTTCGATGCACTGCAAGTCGTCGATCGAGAGCTTGTTGTTTTGCAAGATCGAGCCGAGGGCCTGGCCCGGAACGGTAGAAATATTCTTTGGTTTGTCGGCAGCGAAGGCGAAACCGATGACTTCGGCCATGGGGGTGACGCCGATTTGCTTGGCCTTGGACTCACTGATGAGAATCAATGCCGCAGCGCCGTCGTTAAGGCCGGGAGCGTTACCGGCGGTGATCGTTGGGCTTCCGAAAACCGTAGGCAAAGTCGCTAGCCGCTCCAACGTGGTATGTGGCTTGGGAAACTCATCGTTTTCGAAGATGAGAGTTTCGCGTTTAACCTTAACTTCGATTGGGAGGATTTCGTCTTTCCACTTGCCGGCTTCGCTGGCCTGCTGATATTTGATTTGCGACTCGTAGGCCCATCGATCTTGTAATTCTCTGCTTACGCCATATTCCAGAGCAACTTCGCTGGCATCGACGGCAACCGGAGCGTAATCTTTATAGCCGAGAGGATACAAGGGGTCTTCGAGGGAGCCGCTTCCTATTCTAATTCCCGTACGTAGTTCGCGGAGAATATGGGGCGTGCGGCTCATGACTTCGGTTCCACCGACGATGACCATATCGGCCTCTCCGAGGCGAATGGCATCGAATCCAAGTTTAATGGCAAACGTGCTCGAAGTGCAAGCACGATCAACCGTCGAGGATAGAGTTGATGCAGGCAGGCCGGCTTGAAGCAAGGCCTGTCGGGCGATAACGGGGCCTACGACGTCCTTAGATGTGCAGTGCGTACAGCAGCCGAGATGGACCTGGTCAACATCGCCTTGTTCCAGCCCGGTTTTAGTCAACAGGCCCTTGAAGAGTTCGGCCGCCAAGGTTTCCGGCGTAGTTTCTTTGAGAGTACCAACGTATTTTCCGACTGCCGTACGTAGGGCACCGGCAATAAACACTCGCTCAGCCATCAACCAACTCCGCTTTATGGGGACCAAAGACCTTATCTTGTGCGTATTCCGCGATAAGACTATCGTCGTATCCTAGTAATTGATTCAATATTTCTTCCGTGTGCTCGCCAAATGCCGGAGCGGCTCCCATTTCAGCTCGTACTCCGGAAAACTTCAAGTGCATTCCGCGGCCTTTGATTTTTCCCTGGGTTATCTCGGGAGTTTCGATATCCGTGATCATCTCTCGTGCCAGGATTTGCGGATCAGTAAGTAGATCGGACACGGTGTTCAACTTGGCACAGGGGATGCCTGCTTCATCGAGAACCTGGCGTGCTTCGTCTACGGTTGGAAACGTTTTTAACCAGTCTTCAATAATCGGGACAATCTGATCTAAAACCTCCACCCTTTTCCCTGCGCTGCTGAATGCCGGATCATCGATTAAATCTTCCCTCTCGATCAGAATGCAAAGTTTGTCCCAAAGCTTCTGACCGACCGTTCCGATAATGATGGATCCGTCGTTGCCTTTGAACAGCCCGAAGGGTGCAATCATCATGTGCATATTTCCGCTTCGCGTGACTTCGAAATCATTAAACGTTGATTCAGCAGTGTCTATGGTGGACATAAGGCAGTCGAGCAGGGCAATGTCAATATATTGCCCTTTTCCGGTTCGTTCCTTGTGATACAAGGCGGCCGAAATAGCTCCGAAGGCGTTGAAAGCTCCGCAGAAATCTCCGATGGCCGTGCCAATTCGAACGGGGCCGCTGTCGGGAAAGCCCGTCATTTCCATCAGTCCGCTCAAAGCCTGTGCAATCAGGTCGTATCCGGCTTTCTGGCTATAGGGGCCGGTTTGTCCAAAGGCGGAAACCGAGCACATGATTACTTGCGGGTTGATTTTCGAAACATCCTCGTATCCCAAACCCAGCCTGGCAATCACACCCGGGCGAAAACTCTCGACGACGATGTCCGCTTTTTGAGCTAGGTCTTTTAATATCTTCAGGGATTTGGGGTGTTTGGCGTCGAGAACCACCGATTTCTTTCCACGGTTATACCACATCCCCGAAATACTTTTTCCTTCCACGAAGGGAGAGTATGAGCGATTATCGTCGCCGTGAATTGGACGTTCGATTTTAATCACGGTAGCGCCGAAATCCGCCATCATAGCCGTGGCGGTTGGCCCGGCAACGTTGTTGGAAAGATCAAGGACGGTTAAACCATCAAATAAATTGGACACTTAAGACCTCTTCTAATTCAAAATTATCGCAAGCCGCTTTCACGACAGCCCACATTTCATTCAGTTTCACAGTTGAATAATCGGTACACTTTATGTATTCCAATATCTCCCGTTGCAATGTATTCATTTCTATGTGCCGAACTCACCGAGTGAGCGCAAGTATTCGATCGAGGCCAGCAAATCTTTGTGACACTCGCGAATATCATGCGATTGGCGGGATCGCGTCGTCTCCAAGTCGAAACCAAAAGGGCCGTAATATCCAGCGTCGTGGAGGCTATCAAAGACTTTACGGAAATCGATTTCACCCTGGCCGAGGACTGTTGTAACCGCTTGGGAGTCCTTTTTCCGCAGGACATCCTTAAGGTGGACGTACACGATGTGTTTGGTAAGCCGTCGGAGTTCCTCGGCAAGACACGCGGCGTCCATTTCTGGATTGTTGAGCAAGACGTTGCCGGTATCGAAGTTGATGCCAACGTTGTTCAATCCCACCTCGCGCATGGTGCGGAGCGACTCTTCGGCATTTCGGGTGATTCCTCCCCACGTTTCCAGTGCGATGCAAACTCTTTTCTTTGCGGCGTAATGGCCAACGTCGCGAAGCATCTGATAAGCGAATGTCCGATGCTTTGTGACGATTGCGGGATCGCAGGCAACGTTCAAGACTCTTGCCCCGAGTTGTTGGGCAAAGTCGATGCGACGTTTGATAATGCGTTCGGATCCAGGATAGCCCATGTAACCGGCCGCTCCGATACACTCAACCCGAAGGCCGCTCTTCACCAGCAGTTGCTTAAAGTCCGGCAGGCTATGTCGCCATCGTCCTCCTAAGGAGACATCGACCATCCATTCGGGGATCAGGCATTTTGGACTGTCCGTTCCCACGGGCAATTCGACCGCGCGGATTGGAGTCTTCTTGA
>CAZISU010000415.1:0-5809 GCA_964541935.1 uncultured Planctomycetaceae bacterium
GTGGGGATAACCATCGGATCCTTCATGCTGGCAATAAACAGCAGTGGCGTGAATATAATGGCCTCGGCCACCACGTACAGCCCCAGGCCCATATATTGCGTGGGCACCGAAACGGCCGAACTGGCCCACGAATTGGCAACCCAACTGACCACCATGAAAAGCCCCAACACGATCAGCCAGCTATATTGCCCAGCGGTCATCAGCTCCAGGGTGCGTTGTTTGAAGCCCGGGATGTTAAAAAGCAAGACCTCGAGGGCCACGAACAGCCCGATTGCTCCGGCCAGGTGCAAATAGGTCTTAGCGATGAAGTCCGCCCGCTCGCTCTCGGCTGCCTGGGCGGCAAAAGTGTACTGAGGCGCCTGGTAAGGATTTTCCGCAAAACTCATCTGATTCTCCCCATCTGCAATAATAGCTGGTAAAACCGCCAGGAATGTACCCCCAATAGTACGGCGCGGCGGGGGAATGTCAATGGAAGTTTCCCAGCCTCACAGTCACCCGCGGGGCTTCAGTCGTGAAAGCAAAACCGCAATTAAAGCAGAGATTAGCAGAAAAGCCATGCCCGGCTCAGGAACCGAAGCGTTCGAACCCGCGCCGCTTTGCCAGTTAGCGGCCAACAGCGTGGCGTCGGCATCGTCGACGTTGCCATCGCCATTGAAGTCGCCCTGGGCCCAGCTTGCAGAGGTGCTCTGCCAGTTGGCGGCCAGAATCGTCGCGTCGGCTGCATTTACAACGCCATCGCGGTTGGCGTCGCCGGGAGCCGGATCGGCGACGAGTTCGGGAATTGCACTGAGATAGATTTTCTCGATTTGATACTGCGTCAATGCGGTATCGTATATCCGCATGTCATCGATCCAACCGTCAAAGAAGTTCGTTGCGGACGAGCTATCCCATTCCTGCCCGATACTGAACAGATCGGCCGCGGTCCAATCTGGATATCCCGCGCGGTCGGTAAAGCCCACGATTTCGACGATATTGCCGTTGTTATAATATTGAACCGTGCTGGTTCCGTCGCCGGCAAGGGTTACGGCCACGAATTGCCACTGGCCGTCGTTCAGATCGGCGCCAAACTCTTCGTTGGGCGCTGTGCCGCCGATGTCGGTTGGGTTCAGATAGAAGCCGCCCTCCACGCCGCTGCCCATGCGGAGAATGTTTCCGCCCGTATCGGTGTGTGCGGAAAACACGATATTGTCGCTGGCGTCGAGCATATCGCCGCCTTGCTCCGTGCCTTTGCGAGTGGTGTTTATCCACATTGTGATTGTTACGTCGTCGCCAGTCGCAAGCTCACCGGCCAGACCGTCGACGGTGACGTATTGGGCGTTGGATTCATCCAGCCGCAAAGCTCCTCCGCCGCTCATATATTGGGTCGAGGAAATCGCAGCACCGCCGACCGCCGTGCCGTGATTGTCGCCGGCCGAGTCGGAAAAGTCCTCGTCGAAGGTCCAATGTGCGACCGGATCGGGCGCGGCCACTGCGTACTCGACGGCCTGGTCGAAGAGTTGCCGTCCGTCGTCGTTCATTTTCGCATAGAGGTCGGGCACGCCGACACCGTAATCGAGAAAGAACCCGATGTATCGCGACGAGGCCGTGGTTACACCCGTATCGTCGTCGGTGGGATCGACGAGGTTGTCGCCTTTTTCATAGACGAAAACCGTAGGCTTGCCGTTACCGGTTCCGCCACCTTGATAGCTGGCCAAGACGTCGGCGTCGCCGCCGGGCACACCGAAGCCAAAGCGACTGTCGGCGGCCGCGTCTACTAGTACAGCAAGCGGGCCGGCGCTAAAACCGCCGGTGATGGGATGTGAGGCGTCGTCGATGTTGATGGTATCTTTGCCGGTGGCCGAATCGCCGAAGTCAACGGCCTGCGCATCACCGGTCCAGCCGAAATTGTCGTAGGAAAAAGGCTCGAAGTTGAGAACCGGAATAGCGGAAGTGTGATAGCCCTTGCCACTGGCCGAACTGCTGCCCATCGATCCGCTCAGCACGATCAGATCGGCGCCGGCCGCAAGTGCGCCGGCGTAGCTGCCACTGGTCGGGCTGACTTGCACCACATCGTGCCCCAAATCGTTTTCGAGATGGGCCACAAGATTGGCATCGGCCGCGTTATTGCCAACGTAGTAAATCTTGGCCGCATGGTTGATTATAGTGCCCGGCTCGACCGGCTCGGGTTCGGACGTAGAATAGCTGAAAACATCGGCCGTCGCTGAATAGACGCCGGGAGCCGTACGCTCAAACCACGTGAGGGTCGCATCCGCGCCATCAATTTCCACAACAACATAACCATACTCTTTGGCGTGATGTTCCTGCACCGGAGTGTAAGGCGCATTGGACCCGATGTACGGCGGCGACCAATCACGCAACGGCGCCCCGCCGGTCCCCACAACATATTGATGAAGGTCATTGTCTGGATTGCCGTCGCCGTCATCGATTCTTGCATGGTCGTAGAAATGATCGTGACCAGCGAAATATGCTCTCCCGCCGGCAGACGCCAGACTTTCCCAAAACAGGTTCCGATTGGTAGGATAATCGTCGAGACAGTCGGCGTGATGTGTGGCAAAAGCCGGCTCGTGAGTGAAAGCAAAAACATGTGGCTGACTGTTAGAAGCGAGTTCCGCATCAACCCAGGTCTGATCTACTCGGTGAGGGAATGTATATAGGTCAAGCCCGAGAATTAAAGCATTATTATGCGACACCGAGTATGTTAGATTTTCCTCTCCCGCCGGTCCGTTGCCGGGCATCGCATAAGAGCCTGAAAAAACGTTGTTCCAAGCGGTGACTCCCACGGGGCTACCGAGGTCGTGGTTACCTCGAACCGCATAGACGGGGATACTCGCGTCATAGACCGGCTGCATGGTGTTGCGCCAGGTGAGAAGTTCTGTTTCGAGCGTGGTCTGGTCGATGTTTCCATAAACAAGATCACCTGGAAAAATGACAAATTCAGCGTTCTGGCTTACTACTTGCGCCGCTATTTCGCCCAGAATAGTCGTGTTAACACCATTGTTATCGCTGTTACTCAGTCCGCGGCTGTCGCCCACAGCAATAAATTTCCACGATTGAGCGAAGAGATCGGAAGAACAGATTGCCATAGACACTAGAAGAAATGCTATTGCAATAGGCGAGTGGAGTGAGTTTCGGATTTTCATCGGATTTATTTTCTTAGATGCACCATAGTTCACGGCCCTTGCGACCATTTAGAGAGTATTTATGCACTCAACGTCGCATTCAATATTATCGCTAAGGTCTAAGAATAACAAGCGAAATCATAGCTGAGAGCAATAAGAAAGCCATGCCCGGCTCAGGAACCGAAGCGTTCGAACCCGCGCCGCTTTGCCAGTTAGCGGCCAACAGCGTGGCGTCGGCATCGTCGACGTTGCCATCGCCATTGAAGTCGCCCTGGGCCCAGCTTGCAGAGGTGCTCTGCCAGTTGGCGGCCAGAATCGTCGCGTCGGCTGCATTTACAACGCCATCGCGGTTGGCGTCGCCGGGAGCCGGATCGGCGACGAGTTCGGGAATTGCACTGAGATAGATTTTCTCGATTTGATACTGCGTCAATGCGGTATCGTATATCCGCATGTCATCGATCCAACCGTCAAAGAAGTTCGTTGCGGACGAGCTATCCCATTCCTGCCCGATACTGAACAGATCGGCCGCGGTCCAATCTGGATATCCCGCGCGGTCGGTAAAGCCCACGATTTCGACGATATTGCCGTTGTTATAATATTGAACCGTGCTGGTTCCGTCGCCGGCAAGGGTTACGGCCACGAATTGCCACTGGCCGTCGTTCAGATCGGCGCCAAACTCTTCGTTGGGCGCTGTGCCGCCGATGTCGGTTGGGTTCAGATAGAAGCCGCCCTCCACGCCGCTGCCCATGCGGAGAATGTTTCCGCCCGTATCGGTGTGTGCGGAAAACACGATATTGTCGCTGGCGTCGAGCATATCGCCGCCTTGCTCCGTGCCTTTGCGAGTGGTGTTTATCCACATTGTGATTGTTACGTCGTCGCCAGTCGCAAGCTCACCGGCCAGACCGTCGACGGTGACGTATTGGGCGTTGGATTCATCCAGCCGCAAAGCTCCTCCGCCGCTCATATATTGGGTCGAGGAAATCGCAGCACCGCCGACCGCCGTGCCGTGATTGTCGCCGGCCGAGTCGGAAAAGTCCTCGTCGAAGGTCCAATGTGCGACCGGATCGGGCGCGGCCACTGCGTACTCGACGGCCTGGTCGAAGAGTTGCCGTCCGTCGTCGTTCATTTTCGCATAGAGGTCGGGCACGCCGACACCGTAATCGAGAAAGAACCCGATGTATCGCGACGAGGCCGTGGTTACACCCGTATCGTCGTCGGTGGGATCGACGAGGTTGTCGCCTTTTTCATAGACGAAAACCGTAGGCTTGCCGTTACCGGTTCCGCCACCTTGATAGCTGGCCAAGACGTCGGCGTCGCCGCCGGGCACACCGAAGCCAAAGCGACTGTCGGCGGCCGCGTCTACTAGTACAGCAAGCGGGCCGGCGCTAAAACCGCCGGTGATGGGATGTGAGGCGTCGTCGATGTTGATGGTATCTTTGCCGGTGGCCGAATCGCCGAAGTCAACGGCCTGCGCATCACCGGTCCAGCCGAAATTGTCGTAGGAAAAAGGCTCGAAGTTGAGAACCGGAATAGCGGAAGTGTGATAGCCCTTGCCACTGGCCGAACTGCTGCCCATCGATCCGCTCAGCACGATCAGATCGGCGCCGGCCGCAAGTGCGCCGGCGTAGCTGCCACTGGTCGGGCTGACTTGCACCACATCGTGCCCCAAATCGTTTTCGAGATGGGCCACAAGATTGGCATCGGCCGCGTTATTGCCAACGTAGTAAATCTTGGCCGCATGGTTGATTATAGTGCCCGGCTCGACCGGCTCGGGTTCGCTCATTTCAAAGTCGAGCGTGAAGGCCGGCACCGTATTGTGTTGGTCGAGTGTGGGCGAATAGGATTCGACGTGGATCTTGTTCTCGCTGGGCTCGAAGCGGAGCGTACGCAGCCAGCCGTCGCCGCCGTTGGGCCAGAATTGAAAATCAGTCAACATTTCATGAACGGGCTGGCCAAAGTTGTTTAGCGCGGTCGGTTTCCGCAGTCCGACCGCTTCGCCGGAAGTTTGCATGTCCATGTGCCCGTTGACGACCATGAAGATGTTGGAGTTGCCGCGCACGAGGTTATTCCACATGTCTTCTCCGGTGGCGCTGCGCTCTTCGTCGTATCTGAACCCGCCTATATAGTCGTGGGTGGCAACAATCACGCGTCGGTCCTGGTGGGCGGCCACTATACCATTGGCCCACGCCAAAGTGCTGGCGGTGGGGCGATCCTCGATGCTAAGCACCATAAAATCCATGCCGCCGCCTTCGAAGAAACAATAGTTGTTGTTATTAGTGGTTCCCTCGTGGCCGCCATACCATGTGTTTCCTTCGTAGCGCTGCGGTCCGAAATACTGGTTGTATTGCACGGATGTACGCGTGGCCGGGACGTATGGATTGACCATGTCGTGGTTGCCCGGCAGTACGCTATTGGGAACGTGGCCGTCGATAATGGCTTGCGAATTGCTGGCATTTTGCCATTGGACGGTAGAGGTGGGGCTGTTGACAATGTCGCCCAGGTGGATGGCGAACTTGATGTTTTGCACGGCGGCGTTGTCCTTGATCCACTGGGTTTGGGCCGAGTAAGTGGCCGGGTAGCTTTGAGAGTAGATCTGCGTATCGGGGATGAGGGCAACGGTAAAAGCCGATTCCTGCGCGGGCAGATTGTCGCACATGACGACCGTTAGAAAAGCAAGTAAGAGTGGAAGC
>CAZISU010000416.1:0-5808 GCA_964541935.1 uncultured Planctomycetaceae bacterium
GTCATGTTTCACGCGGCTTGCTTAAATAGGAAAGCCAGTGAAAATATGCGGATACAGTATGACGGAGGGCCATGCTCAAGATTCGTCAACGAACAACCGGAATCTTGAGCCCTCGCGTTTCGATCGGACTAGTTTACCTAGCTTCAGTTTTTGTAGGGTTGTCTCTATGCTGAGTGAAGTAGGCGTTTTTTGGGATCGTAAATCTGTTTTTGCCCGCTGTCGAATGCCTTCATTGCCATAATGACAGCCACCGCATGTTGGTAGCCCGCGTCGATCGAGGCATTGGGCGTCTTGCCATCCCTCATGCATTGTAACCAATCGAGGAAGTGGTCCGGTCCCTCGACCGGGTCTATTGCGACAATTTTGTCTAGTTTGCCCTTCTTTCGAGCACCCTCGCCACTGACGGTGGGCTTGCTCCAGGGCGTAAGGTTCATTGTGCCGTGATCGCCGCAGAAGAGAATGCGGCTACCGGCGCTGTTGCCGAAATTCGAGGTGTAGCTAACGAGGAATCCCTCGGGATATTCCCAAGTTGCCTGAGCCTGGTCGGGGCACGTGAAGTTGTGTTCGTCTTTCCAGGAGTAGGTGCCGCCCTGGGCCACCGCCGATATGGGTAATTTCGAGCCCGTGATGTAGTTAATCAGATCGATGAAATGGCTGCCGAGACCGGGGATGGGGCCGGCCGAGAAATCACGATAGCCGTACCAGCCGGTGAACAGGTCGGCGCGGAACGGCCGCATGGGCCGATCCATCAAGAATTCCTTCCAGTCGACGTCTTTCTCTTTAGCCTCTTTCAAATAGCTGTACCAATACGGTCGCGTGCTGTTGCGGAGCTGTTCAATTCGCGAGATTTTACCCAGTTCGCCGGTTTGAAAAAACTTTTGACAGCCGCGGCTGCTGGGCCAGCTTCGCACCTGGGTGCCGGCTTGGAAGCAAATCTTGGCTTTACGAACCGCGTCACAGGCCGCATTGAGTTTATCCAGGTCCATGGCCAGGGGTTTTTCGCAATAAATGTGTTTCCCGGCCTTGGCGGCGGCTTCCATGTGCGTCGTGTGTTGATGGTCGCAGGATGCGATCATTACCGCGTCGAGATCCTTAAGAGTGACCACGTCTCGGTAGGAAACGAACTGACGTGCGGGCTTGCCCGTCCATTTTTTAACCAATTCCGCAGCCGCTTCGCGTCGCAATCTCCAAGGATCGCAAACGGCCGTGAATTCGACATTTTCCTTTTTGGCGTGTCGATTGACGCCCTTCATGTGGGCATTTACACCTCGGCTGCCGCATCCGATCATGCCGATGGAAATCCGCTCGTTGGCTCCGGCCACTCTGGCGTAGCTGGTTGCGGTCATGGTAACCCCCGCTGCGCAAGCGGAACCGGCTTTGAGAAAATCACGACGCGATGCATAATGTGCCATGGTAATTGCTCCTTGGGGAGAGTTGAGAGGGGTGGAGTGGTCTCTAGGTAGGAACGCATTTTCAGATCAGACGTACACCACCAGTATTACGGACAGGTACCTGTAATTCAAGATCTTCGAGCAGGGAAAACAAACTTTTCATGAAGTTCGTCTTTTGGCTGCACAATTCGGAAATCTAGGCTAACTCGGATTATTCATGATCTTGTGTTTTTTCGAAATACTAACCCGAAGCGCAAGCGAGGAGCGTGAAAGCAAAGGGAAACATCGCGCTGCCCTCGCTTGCGCTTCGGGTTAGTAAGTATTGTGAATAATCCCGGCTAGCACTGACCCCCCATGCTTTTAGCGATAGCGGTGCTAGCAAGGTAATGGGGAGTTCATGCCGATTGCAGCGGGTTACCGCAAGCAGCCCGGATTATTTTGGGAAAATTCGGTTATTGCCGCCCTGCCCTGGTCCTAAGTTTGGGGCTGTGCTTGACAGAGAGAAGGCGTTTCGAGTAAAGTCGTGTTGGTTCCACTTCTGGAGCGGGGCGGACGGCGGTAGTGGGTTGCTCGTTTTGATTTCTGCTTGGAGTTTTTCCAGCTTATTACAATTATTTCCGCCGCTTGATTTTTCCCGATCATCTGCAAATCATAAAATATAAACGCTCATGAACCGTATCCGCCAGTCGGCAGATTGTCCGGCGCAGGTCGATTCCTGTTCCGAAGACATCTGTTCCGAATTCGTGTCGTCTTTCGAGATCAACTCGGCGACTTTCTCACCGGCTACAAGCGACTGCCCGCGGGCCGTGTTCGCGCCGCTGCACTACGAGCCGAAGTATGCCTACCCGTTGATAGTCTGGTTGCACGGCCCAGGCATCGATCAACGGCAACTGCTGCGTATTATGCCGGTGATCAGTTTGCGGAACTATGTGGCGGTTGCTCCGCAGGGTATCTTAACTCAGCCGCGCGAAGATTATAGTTGGGAACAAACAACTTCCCATATCGATCAGGCCGAGCAACGCATATTTGAAAGCATCGAGTCGGCCGCCGAAAAATATAATTTCTCGCGCCGCAAAATCTTCCTGGCCGGTTTCGATTGCGGTGGAACCATGGCCTTGCGCGTGGCGATGAACAACCCGCAACGCTTCGCCGGGGCGATTTCGCTGTGCGGCCATTTCCCGTGCGGGCAAAAACCGTTCGGCAATCTGGCCGCTGCGCGACGAATGCCGGTGTTTCTGGCCGCCGGCCGAAAAAGCGAAGCTTACACCGAATCCCAGGTATGCTCCGATCTGCGTCTGTTGCATTCGGCCGGAATATCGATCACCTTGCGACAGTACCCCTATGCCCAAGAGATCGCTCCGCAAATGCTGCAAGACATGGATCGTTGGATTATCGAACAAATCACCGCGCCTACCCAATCTGTGGCCGAAACGGACGAATACAGTAAGTAGCCCGCCTCGATTGGCTGCCGGGGGCGAGTGTTAACGATATGCTGGCGGCGGTCTTTGATGGAGTGTTTTCTATGCAGCCGTCCGATTCGCCCAATAATTCTTTTCAGCCCAATCAGCCGTATGCCGCCCCGGCGGGTGACCGGTTGTATCCGCAAAGTCCGCGGCAATCCACGATTCCCAAGACGCTGGGGATCTTGAATATTATTTTCGGCGTTGTTTTAATGTTGGCCGGTGTGGGTACGGCAATGCAATACCTGTTTATGCCCATGATCAGCGGCGCGATGGATGCCAAGCAACAGCAAGTGACTCAGGCCATTGAGACGCAACAAAAAACAGAAATTAAAGAACTGCTTGAAGAACAAAAAGCGGCCGCTTCGGAAGATGAAAAGGCTGTCGTTCAAACGCAAATCGATCAGGTGAAAAACAGGCCGAAGATTACACCTCCGAACATGGCCGGAATGATGGGCATGACCGACCGCCGCGTTGTGGTCTGGGGCGTGGTCAACGGTTTAGGCGGCGCGCTGCTGAATCTAGTGATGATAATCTCCGGCGTGGGCTTGCTGATGGTGAAAGGCTGGGGCCGCAAGCTGGCATTGTGGGTGGCGGGGCTGAAAATCGTCAGGTTGCTGATCGGCCAAGCCTACTATGGCTTTGTCTGCGTGCCGGTAATAGCCCAACACATGATGACCTTTATGAATCAGGTCGGTGCGCAAAGTGGGCAGCCCCAGACACAGCCACCGTTTGAGGTGGGGGCCATGTTTGCCGGAGTTTATTGGGCTCAAGCAATCGGCATGATTCTTTTCGGTTCCATCTATCCTATCATTTGTTTTGTGCTCCTAACGAGGTCTCGCGTTAAAAACGCCTTTGCCGATACGCCCGTGAATTATCCTCCGGCAAGCAACCAGCCGTGATCGAAGCCGTTTTCGGACCACTCGTCGAACCGGAATGTCGTCGCATGGCACAGCGACGCTGGACATTCTTGGCGCGGGCTCTGGCAACTTTGCCGGTGGCCGGCACGGTGCTGATTGTCGGGTGGATATTCTGGCTCTATGGTGTATTCGAGGCCGAAAGCGTGCCCGTGGGCGTGCTGATCGGCTCTTTGGTTACGGCCGAGGGCATGGCCGTTGTGGCGGCCTTTCTTTTGGCACCGGCCACGCTGGCGAGTCCGCTGGGCGGTGAGAATCAACAGGGGGCTCTCGACGTTTTGCTAATCGCACGGGTATCGGCTGCCGAGATCCTCGTGGCTCGGCTGGCCAGCCGCCTGTCGCAGGCCTTCATGATCCTCTTGGCCTCGCTGCCGGGCATCATATGGCTGGGCTCACTCTGCCGTTTGTCGATCTTGCAGTTGACACCTGTCGTGCTGTTGCCCTTTGCGGTCGCTTTCGGAGGGGCCGGGCTGGCAGTGGGTGTCTCGTCCATCAGCCGCCGCGCGCGCGACGCATTGGTGGGCGTTTATGTGCTGCAGATTTCGCTTGTGATCGCGCCGATTATCGTGGCCGCCTTTTTTCCGTTTCACGCACTCGGCTGGCTGTTGCCGCTCAACCCGTTTCCGACGACACATATCTTGGTGTATTATGGAAATTCGTCACCCATCTGGATTTCTATTCTCTGGTGGACATGCTTGGGGGTTTGTGGCACGGCTTTCGGATCCTGGCGTCTGCGGCCGTCGTACCTGCGACGTATCGGCGGCGTGAGCGTTCGCAAGGCTAAACGTGCCGGCAAAAAGTGTCGCGCCGTGGGCCGCAACCCCATGCTCTGGAAAGAGATTTTCACCGACCGTACGGCAACGCTCGGCTGGGTCAGCCGCTGGCTGGGACGCGGTTTTGTGGCAATTTTGTTTTGCGTAAGTTCGCTGTTCGCGGCGACCGTTTTTTGGGAATCATATTTCGGCCCCATATCGCTTTGGGGGCAAGGTACTGCGAGTGCATGGTTGCGGGCCGCGTTCGTAACGATTATCGTGAGCACCAGATTGCTTTTGCCTTGGTTTGTGCAGTGGGCCATCGGCCTGAGGGCGGCCGTTTCCATAGCTTCGGAACGCGAACGCGAGACGTGGGATTCGATTTTGACCACGCCGCTGGACGGCAAGGAAATCGTCACCGCAAAAATGCTCGGGAGCGTAACCGCGTTGCGTTGGGTGCTGTTGGCCGTAGTATTTACTTGGTTGACGGCCGTTGTGTGCGACGAAATAACAGCGGGTAAACTCGTCGATTACGTTTTGAGTGTCATAACAGTCGGTTTTTTCATGGCGGCCGTGGGCGTATGGTTTTCGCTTTGTTCAAAAACCACCGCTCGGGCAATGACGCTCACACTGTCGACCTGGGTAGGAACCATGATAGTTGTACCCATCGTAAGCCTCTTGACTTCCTTGCTGATCTTGTTGGCAGTCTCGCTATTCTTACTGACGAGAGATGCAATTATGGGTTCGACGGGAACCACGAGTTTTTTCTCTACGCCAGTCTCATTTGAAATCGTTTGGAAAATCGCATGGTATACCACATATACGCTGATGGGCGCGGCCGCGTTGATATTCGTTCGCAGGCGTTTCGATAAACTGGCCGGCAGGGCGCCCGTCGACCAGACCCCATATTACCACTGCGTACAGCAGCAGCCTATTTCAGCGTCCGAAGTCCCCGCTGACGTCGACGTTCGTTAAGCCCGGCTGCCGCGCGGGGGTCCTTCTTCAGAAACTTCAGCAGTTGCGAAAGCGTACAGCCTAGCGCCGCGGCCGCCGGTTTGGGATCGTCGTCGCAACCTGCCAGCACGTCCAGTGCCTCGGCCAGCATGGCGGGAAAATCGTGGTGAGCGGCCGCGATGTTGATTCGTCCAGCGGCCGTGCAGCGCGATTGCCACAGTTGGCTAGGGCAAGCATCGGCCGAGCGAATGGTCCGCACTTGCAAGGCCAAGTTCACGCGAAGTCGAAAAAGGGCCACGGCTCGATTCTCGCCCTGGCTGCGTCGCTCGTTGGC
>CAZISU010000417.1:0-5805 GCA_964541935.1 uncultured Planctomycetaceae bacterium
GTAGCCTACAAAAACGATCCGGTCAGAATCCCCGGCCATATCGGCTCCATGGCGCGGCAGCAATTCTTTTCCTATGAATTCGCCCGCGATGCCCAAAAGATGTTCGACAAGGCAACAGCCAAAGTGGCAAACGATCCCGAGTTGCTGCAGCGCGTCGTGCGTGCCCGCGCGGCACAGGACCTGGCCACGCTGTTCTACCTGAACCGTTTCGCGGCCGAATACCGCACGGCGAATGGCTCACTAGACGGCTTCCCCTTCGACCGCAAGATGCTAGAACAGCGATATCGCGACGGTCGTCTGGGAATGATCGAACGTTTTTATCCTCGCCGGGGCAAAAAGGCCGAAAACGAAACGATCAATAAAATGTTCTCCTCGGCTAAGAATATGCCGGCAAAATGGTAAATTAAATAAACGTGTTATTCATTATAAAAGGCATGTGTTCACGGCGACATGTGCATCAATCGCTAGTCGGCAATCTCACTATGGAGAGCCCCTAGTACTACAGCGCAAGGTTAATATTGCGTGAAACGTTCAATTTGGCGAAAATGTCGTCCTCACTGAAATTCAAGGAGGGCATGGCATGGACGCCGATCAGATTCGCGGGTTGAAATCGATGTTGACACGTTACTTGAAACGGTTTGACGGATGTTTTGCTCGGCGGGATACGCGAGCCCATTTGTCGGCTTATGTGGAAGGGCAATTGTCCGATTTGGACGGCAAGAGCGTCGAGCCGATCGCCGTGCATGCGGGGATTCCGCCACGAACCCTGCAGATGTTTCTCGCTGCATACAAGTGGGATGAAAACCGGGTGCGTGATCGATTGCGGCAGATGGTGATCCACGAGCACGCCGCAAAGAACTCGATCGGGATCATTGATGAAACCAGCGACGTGAAAAAGGGAGAGAAAACGCCGGGCGTCCAACGGCAGTGGTGCGGCACAGTCGGCAAAACGGAGAATTGCATGGTCACCGTACACCTGGGTTACGCCACGGGAGATTTTCACTGCCTTGTCGACGGCGAGTTGTTTCTGCCCGAAAGCTGGTCGGACGATCGCGCGCGTTGCCGCGAAGCAGGCATCCCGGAGGAGATTAGTTATCGGCCCAAATGGACGATCGCTCTGGAGTTGTACGACCGGGCACGCGATGGCGGCATGACGTTTGACTGGCTTGGTTTCGACGAAGGATATGGCGGAAAACCCCCGTTTTTGCGTGCTCTCGACGACCGTAAGCAGTTTTTCGTCGGCGAGGTTCCTACGACTTTCTCTGCTTGGATCAATCCGCCGCGGGTGACTGAACGTCCATTCCGCCGCGCTCGGGGACGTGGCCGCAAGACGCCGCGCGTGGTCGCGGGAAGTTGCGGGGCCAGTGCCGTGACGGACCTGTTGAAGTACTCGCCTGCCCTGCGAGATCAGCCTTGGGTGGGACATCGCGTCAAGGACGGACAAAAAGGGCCCATTGTGTGGGAAACCAAACACGCGATGATTGTCATCAAAGACGAAAACGACCTGCCGGGAATATCGCTGCACTTGGTTATCGGTCGCAACATGCTCGACCCGGACGAGATAAAATACTTCGTGAGCAACGCGTCGCCCGAGACTCCGGTTCAAACACTGCTGTTGGTCGGATTTTCCCGCTGGCGAGTAGAACGCTGTTTCCAGGACCAAAAACAAGAGATCGGACTCGACCAATGGGAAGGGCGGCGATATCTCGGCTTGAAACGGCATTTGATCATTTCGTGCATTAGTTATTTGTTCCTGGCAACGGTCCGCGAGCAGCTTCGGAAAAAAAAATCCGGAGCTAACCATTTGCCAAGTCCACACGGCAGTCGGCTCGCTGGTCCGCAGTTGGTGGCTGGGAGGACGTGCCTCAAGCAGGCTGATCGAACATACCGCAAGCGTCATCGCAAGAACCCAACAACGCAACGCGTCCGCACGTAAGTCCCACATTAAGCGAACCCGCAAAAAACTAAGGAAATCAGGGATAAAACTAAAACAACTCATACGGTGTAAGTGGCCGTGACCTTGCGCTGTAGTACTAGTGAATTCTTTAAATACCTGTCCGTCCCGAAAACCTCATCCAAAAGGAAAGGGCCAACCGATGTGCAGAATTGATTGGAGGCCTGGTCCAGCCGCAACGATGTACCGCAGGTTAACACCGCAAACGGGAGCGGCTCGCTCAAATGGCGTTCCCTAGAAATATTCATTTTTGCCGAGTGTTGTGTATCCGGAAGAATTGTACTGGTGCTTTTAGAGAGAGGCTCTACACCAGAATTTGTGGATAAATTGAGAGGTTATTGGTGAGATGAAGGTGAGGTTTTCTAAGGTATGGGAGGGACAAAAAAAATATGCGTGGAGAGCAAGAAGCCCCGCCATCGTTTGATGACGGGGCTGGCGGATATTCTTCCCGCCCTCACTCGGCTATCCCTTGTGGGGGTACTCCTCAGTAGAGCCCCACTCCGTTTCACCGGGCATGTTTCAGTTTAGCAGATTGGATTCGAAAGGAAAGAAGTGCATCCTGCGGGATTTTAGGTAAAGATTGGGTTTGCAAAAACTCATCTTTCCGGAGTCACCACAGGATGCAATTAACAACTATCCTCAATCGCGTTGAGTATTTCAAGTCGTTCGTTTACGGAAAAGCAAAATGGGTGGAAAACGCAGCCCGACCGACAATCGAAGTGAAGATCGAAGCCCGCAAGAACGGGCGGCCGATTTGCTCGGTCTGCGAGCGGCCTGCGCCGAGCTACGACCGGCTACCGGAGCGGCGTTTCAAGTACGTGCCTTTATGGGGGATCACGATCTACTTCATCTATGCGATGCGGCGGGTCGAGTGTCCAAGGTGCGGCGTGAAAGTGGAAAAGGTTCCTTGGTGCGACGGCAAGAATCAACTGACCACGACCTACCGCTGGTTCCTTGCCGGTTGGGCGAAGCGGCTTTCGTGGAAAGAGGTCGCCAGTGTCTTTGGTACGAGTTGGCAAAGCGTGTTTCGCTCGGTAAAACACGCGGTTTCATGGGGATTGGCGCATCGCGATCTGGAGGATATCAAGGCAATCGGCGTGGACGAGATCCAGTGGCAACGGGGACACAAGTACCTGACGTTGGTATATCAGACAGACAAGGACTGTCGCCGTTTGCTGTGGGCCGGAAAGGACCGCACGACGAAGACGCTCCTGCGATTCTTCCGCATGTTGGGCAAAGAACTCGCGTTAGGTCTGGATTTTGTGTGCAGCGACATGTGGAAGCCGTACTTGAAGGTGATTGGCAAGAAGGCTTCCTAGGCGATCCATGTTTTGGACCGCTTCCACATCATGGCCAAGATGAACAAGGCGATCGACGAAGTGCGTGCGTCCGAGGCCAGGCAGCTCGAAAAGGATGGTTACGAACCGGTGCTGAAGCATTCCCGCTGGTGCCTGCTGAAGCGAGAAGAGAATCTCACTCAGAAGCAAGCGGTGAAGTTATCGGAATTATTACAGTACAACTTGCAGTCGGTGCGCAGCCATCTAATGCGAGAAGACTTCCAACAATTCTGGGAGTATACCTACCCGGCTTGTGCGGGGAAGTTTTTGGACGAGTGGTGTACACGGACAATGCGATCCAAGATCGAACCGATGAAGAAAGTCGCCAAGACCTTGCGTCGCCACCACACCTTAATCCTCAACTGGTTCCGTGCGGAAGGCGCCATTTCGGCAGGGATTGTAGAGGGTTTAAACAACAAAACAAAACTGACCATGAGAAAAGCGTACGGCTTTCGGACCGCGCAAGCCATAGAAATAGCTCTATATCACCAACTTGGAGACCTCCCCGAGCCAAATTTCACCCACGAATTCTGGTGAGGAGGCAAGATTTTAAGTAACTGTTCATGCCTCTTCTATCGCATTTATTAAGGGGCACAATAACGGCTGTACCGAAAGAGAATGCGATTAGTGTTGGTGCTCGACTTCGACGCCACCGACGATCCAATCCACGGAGATCAGCTTGGTCAGTTATTGCCTCCCAACAGCGAATTGGCCGCGCCGAACACGACAAAAGCCAGTGCGAGCACCAGTACGCCGCCAAGCATGGTCGCTTTGGTACGCGTGGACGTGCCGCGCCACTCGCCAGTCAGCGCTCCGGCGAGATTGCCGAACAGGATGGCCATGACCAGCATCATGGGAAACGCCACGAACGCGCCGTAGCGGCCCATCTTGGTGGCGCCGATTCCAAACAGTACGATGCCCAGTGGCCAGGCGATGCCCATAAACAGGGCCCAAGCCCAATAGCGGGGCGTACCTTGCGCGACTATCAGGCCGAACGTCTTGTTATTGATCATCTTCGTCAGGGCGTAGAGAACATTGACGAGGTAGTTGCCCGTGAAGACCAGGGCCCAAATGGCGTTATTTTTAGCCATGTCCGAGGCTCCGAGGCGGGCGGCTGCTTCGGCCAATGGTTCGCCGTAGATAAACCCAACGTTGACCATTGCCGAAAGTATGCCCGAGATGATACAAAAGGTAAGCCCCACGGCAAACGGTGTGGCGGATACGGTGTATTTTTTCGGCGGGGCGTTTTTTTTGTGGTTGGGCAAGTGTGCTCAGATCGCGCTGCTTACCGCGTCCGGCCCAGGCACAAATGATCACGCCCACGGCCATCACGGCCACGGCGACAAGCAGTGCAATCCCACCCGGCTCGAGGAATTTGCCGGGTTCCTTTATTGCCAGCGGCACGGGCGAACCGAAGACATTTGTCAGTCCCATCAACAAGGACACGCCCAGTGCCATGCCAACCGCGGCGATGGCCTTGCCCCAGAATATCCCACCGATCCCCCAGCCCAAGCCGAAAAGAATAGTAATGACGAGAACCTCGGGCTCTACGTCGCAATAGACGGCCGACAGGTTTGGCACCGTCAAAAAAGCCACCGGCCAGGGCACCAGCACCAGGGCCACCAGTGAGCCGGCCCCCCAGATGTTTTCCCATTGCCACTTGGGAGTGCGGGTTACCGGTAGCGAGAAAAGCCCTTCCATCGCTCCGCCGACGATGACCAAAACAACTCCAAGCCCGAATTCCATGATTCGTCGTTCCGTGGTTATGGGGTATGTCGATCGTGAGATAAGCCAAAGCTCAGTCGGAGCCGGCGAAACTGGAGACCTCGCCGAGTCCTTCGGAACCCATGCCGCGGTAGCCGCCATCGACCATCAACTCGGTGGAGGTAATGAAGCTTGCTTCGTCGCTCAAGAGGAAGGCAACCGGAGCGGCACATTCTTCCACTTCGCCGAGGCGTCGCAACATGTGGAATTTACCCCAGACCGGTCCCCACTTGGCCCGATCGCCTCCGGCCGCTTTGTCGACTTCCCGCGTCCAGATCCACCCGGGGCTAACCGTGTTGACGCGAATTTTATACGGGGCCATGTCTAGTGCCATGCAGCGGGTCAACTGGCTCACGGCTCCCTTGGCGGCGTTATACGTCCATCGGTCGGGCTGGGCGATGTGGGCCGAGATGCTCGACAGATTGACGATGGCACCGCCGCCTTGAGTTTTCATGGGCTCCAGCACGGCCTGGGCCATGGTCGCATAGCCGAACGGGCCCACATTCATTGTCTGAAGCCAATCCTCGCGAGTTACGTCGAGGCCCTTGGCAATGAATGAAAAAGCGTTGTTTACCAGGTAGTTGATCTTGCCCCATTTTTCCAGAGCACTGTTTGCCAGGTTTCGGCAAAAAGCTTCGTCGCCCATGTCGCCGCGAACAAAGCTGATCCGGTAGCCTTTATCGGCACACTCTTTTTCGGTGGCCACTCCGCCATCACTTATGCCGCTGAAGGTGACCGAGACGCCCTCCT
>CAZISU010000418.1:0-5801 GCA_964541935.1 uncultured Planctomycetaceae bacterium
GGACGGCTGGGGGTCGGGGGGCGGCCGGCTGACGGACGGCTGGGGGGCGAGGGACGGCCGGCTGACGGACGGCTTGGGGGCGAGGGGCGACCGGCTGACGGACGGCTTGGGGGCGAGGGGCGACCGGCTGACGGGCGGCTGGGGGTCGAGGGGCGACCGGCCGATGGTCGACTCATTGATGGGCCGCGACTGGGAGAGGGGCGAGCGCCACCACGTCCGCCGCCTCCACCACGCCCGCCACCACCACGTCCGCCGCGGGCGTGGATGTCGCCGACCGCAAGGCTCAGGGCAAGCACAAAGATAAATAGTATGGATATGGTTTTTTTCATTGGAAGATACTCCTGATATCAAACGGGCGTTTTACAAACGGGTGTTTTCGATAGTCGTGTTATTTTTTTTCAGATGGTTTGCGAACAACAGTTACCTGCGGCGTGTTCGGCAGCAGTTCACCGTCGACTTCGCGACCGACCGACTGCCAGGTGAACGAGTCTTTGTCCACCGGCTTAAACACGTTAATCGACGAAGCACGCTTGCCGCCGCGTAGGACCTGCGAGGTTGCAGCCACCCATTTGTCGCCGCTTTGCTTCCAAGTGGCTTCGCCAAAACCGCCCTCGGAATCGAACATCCACGAGCGGATCGTTTTGCGAATCGGATCCCAAACCAATACCTGCTTGCCTTCAAGGCCAATCTGGCCGTCTACCGTGACGGTGAACGAGCGGATAATGAAGTGCTTGTTCTTGTTCCATCGGCACTCGAGTGAGATGGTCATGCCATCGCCCTCATCGACCCAGTCGCCGATCATCCATTCCAGCGCCGCGAGTTGAGGGTCAGGGGCGTTTGCTTGGGGGGATGTCTCTTGGGCAGTGTTATCTTTGACTATGGTTTCCGCTGCTTTTTTAACGGCCGCTTTATCGGCCGCCGCCTTGGCGTCAGCGTCTTGTGCTGCCGCATAGGGTAGAAATGCCACGCAACCCATCAAGACAAGGGCACTGACAAGCAGAATGCATTGCGGGTTCTGTCTCGATTTATCGTTCATTTTCATTGTACAATCGCTCCTGTACGGGATAGGAATAAGCGGAGATGCTTAGATATTCTACGTCAGTCTTGGTCATAGGCAATCCTCGTGGACACCTGAGTGCAGGTATAAAAACACCCATAATCCGGCCCACACTCGCCGTTTCTCCTTAAACAAGAACGCATTGGTTCGATCGAACAAACTCTCTATAATCCCCCCGCCACGTAGGACACATGCGACTTTCACCCCCCCAGTCTATGTAAAGAAGCGAAAGATGGGAAATATAGCGAAAATAATTTTACTCGCCGCCGGCACGTTTTTTTTGGTGGGTTGTGCGAATATGTACCCACCCAACTGGTGCTCTCCTGGCACGGCCAAGCATCAACAGCTCGTTGCCGAGCAATATGACCCCTACCCGGAAAACGATATCGGAACGCCGGTTGTCGGCGGGCGTCCGCGAGGATACATGACTCCACCAGCGGAAACATTACGCGCTCGATGGCCTTTGGGCACTGAGCCTGGTGCGTACTGCCCGCCGACTGGACGGTAAAACACTAAACGTCAAATCGCACGGCTGGTGATAAATGCGGGCTAGCGTTATGATGGGATGTTTGGCCTGTACGGTTTGACGCCTCTCGTTGGGTCATCTTTCTTTACCGCTCCCCCCATCCCGCGAGTTCTAAAATGCCAGCCCGTCCGAACCGAAAGCCGAAAACAGCCAAATCCGGCGGTAGAACAACCGCCGGCAAGGCAATCGGCGGAAAAAAAACCGATGGCAAAAAAACCGACGGCAAAAAAACCACTGGTGAGACAACCGGCGGCAGGTCGTCTGGTGCAAGAGGCGCGGTGAAGAAGAAAACCAGCGGCCGTGACGGGCAGCGCCCCGGCAAAAAACCTGCGGGTCCGCCCCGCAAGCGAAAGCCGACCTCTCGCAAAGGACACCATCGGCCCCGCGTCGTCGAGGAAGCGGCCGACCCACGCGGCGAGCGCTTACAGAAAGTGCTGGCCGCCGCCGGCTTGGGCAGTCGCCGCAAATGCGAGGAGTTGATCCTTGCCGCCCGAGTCGATGTCGACCGCGAGATTGTGATCGAGTTGGGCACCCGCGTCGACATGACCCGCCAAGAGGTCCGCGTCGACGGCGTGGCCTTGCCGAAAACCAGACTGGCCTATTACGCCGTGAATAAGCCCGACGGCGTTATCTGTTCGAGCAGCGATCCCTCGGGCCGTCCCAGGGTGATCGACTTGATGCCGACCAAAGACGTGCGGCTCTTCACCGTAGGCCGCCTGGACCTGCACAGCGAGGGCCTAATCCTTTTGACCAACGACGGCGAACTGGCCAATAAGTTGACTCACCCGCGATATGGAATCCAGAAGGTCTATCGAGTCTTGGTGGCCGGGCAGCCCACGAGTGAATTGTTAGCCCAACTCCGCCGCGGCATCCATCTGGCCGAAGCTTACGTGTGCGTGCCCAGCATCACAATCAAGAGCCGCAACAAACAGAGCACCGTGCTGGAAATGGTCTTGGAAGAAGGCCGTAACCGTGAGATCCGCCGCGTGCTGGCCCGCATCGGACACAAAGTGCTTCGCCTGGTGCGGATGTCGGTCGGGCCGGTTAAGCTTGGCGAGTTGGGACCGGGTGAGGCGCGTCGCTTGCACCGCGAAGAAGTTCGGGAGCTGCAAGAAGCGGTTCGCCAACAGAGTCGCGTTTCGAAGAAAAGGGATCGGAGGGCGGCAGAGAATGAGCAATGAGCAATGAGCAACCCTTGCTCTCAAGTCCTGAAACCTCACACCTCACACCGACGCTCCCAGAGAAAAACAGATGAGTTGTTCAAAAGATTTACCTTTCTACGCCGACAATGCCTGGCAAGGCGAGGTGTCTATTGACGAAAATTACCGCGTTGCCGACGACACTTATTGCGTACGTTTCGCGTGTCCGCAAATCGCTTCGGCCGTTTTGCCGGGCCAGTTTGTGATGCTCAAGTTTGCCGGGTCGAAAGATCCACTTTTGGGGCGGCCGTTTGCCGTTTGGAAGGCATCGCCGGGCGACGATGGGCAGCCGCATTGGGTCGAGTTGGTGTATTTGAACGTGGGCAAAATGACCGGACGGCTGGCCGAGATGCGCTCGGGCGACCGTTTGGAAGCTTGGGGTCCGTTGGGCAAGCCGTTCTTTGCTTGCCAATGCAACGATTCGCCCGCGGAAATCGACCACCTGGTGATGGTCGCCGGCGGTATTGGGCAAACTCCATTTTATCTGCTGGCCCAAGAGGCCCTGGGTAAACGTAACCCCGTCAACCCCGCGTCACGCACACCGCGGGTGTCGCATGTGACGCTTTGCTACGGCGCGCGGACCAAAAGCGGCATGAGCTGCGTCGAAGACTTCCAGCAGCTTGGGGTCGATGTGCGCGTGGCAAGCGACGACGGGTCGGCCGGGCATCACGGCCTGGTGACCGAACTGATCCGCCCGGCGATCGAAGTCCAGAGCGGTAAGAGCCAAATCGTTTGTTGCGGTCCGAAGCGAATGCTGGCAGCCACCGCCGAGGTAGCCAAAACGCTGGACGTGCCCTGCCATGTCTCGCTAGAAGAACGTATGGCCTGCGGCATCGGCGTGTGTTTCAGTTGCGTGGCAAAGGTCCGCGACGGATCGGGCGGATGGACCTACCGCCGAACGTGCCTGGACGGCCCGGTTTTCGATGCCGATGATGTGGAGTTGTGAGCCGTGAGCTGTGAGCTGTGTGCAAGGAGTGCTTTTCAAGTCTCATAGCCCATAGCCCAACCCTCACACCACCGGCTTGCCCGCTTCCGTCCCCGAAGCTTCGCCAGTTGTTTCGCCTTTTCCCGTTGCCTGGCGGAACTTATTAAAATCCTGCCGTAGGGCTTGTGCGAAGAGTGCTATATCGGAGGCATGCATCAAGATATTGGCGCCCAATTTTGCGTAGTCGATTTGCAGATCGATGGCGTCTTCGTGGCCCAGGTGGATTCCGATGCCCACGTTGGCCTTGCGGCAGGCACCGATGATCTTAGCGATGGCGTCTTGTTGCTGGGGGTGACGGTAATCCTCGGGCACGCCGATGTTGACCGAGAGATCGTGGGGGCCGACCAAAACGGCGTCGAGCCCGGGCGAATTCACCAGGGCCTCAAGATTCTCCAGCGCCGGCGTGCTTTCGATGTTGATGATCAGCAGATTGCCCGGGTTGAAGTCGGCCAGAAAGGTTTCCGTTTCGGGGTTGAGTGTCTTGCTGCCGTCGAGAACCTCTTGCAAGCGGCGTCCCTTCAGAGGCCGGAACTTTACCGCGCCGCGCAAGGTCTTGATTTGCTCGGGGGTTTCGACATAAGGAACAATCACACCGGCGGCTCCGGCGTCTAAGGCCATGGTCGCCCAGCACGCTTCGGGCGAGGGGATGCGGACCAACGGAGCAACTCCGATGGCACGATAGGCGTGGCACATCCACGAAACTTTTTCACGGTCCATGGGCGTGTGCTCGTTGTCGATGAAGACAAAATCGAGCCCGGCTGCTTTGACGACCGGCACCCAGGTGGGCGAGGGCGAGAGAATCGCCGTGCCGAAGGTTTGCTGCCCAGAGTGAAATGCCTTGCCTAGTTCCGCTGCGTGCATGATTTGTTCCTCGTGAATATCATGATCTTTCTGGGGTGCCATGGTCCACGCTTGCGTGGCCATGCAGCAGATACCCGGCTGGAACGATCACATGCCCACGTCAAACGTGGGCATGGCACCCGGGGCCAGAGTATTTCAGCGCAAGCGTCTACCTCAAGTCATTAACTGACTTGAGCGTGTGTCTAGGCCGCTTTGAGGGCCTTGATTTTGGCCGAGAGACGCGACTTCAGCCGAGCAGCGGAGTTGCGATGAATGATTTTCTTTGCAGCGGCTCGATCGAGCTTTTTGGCAACCACGCGGAATTCGGTCTCGGCCAGATCGGTATCGCTGGCCTCGATGGCTTCGCGGACCTTGCGGATCTGGGTACGGACTGCCTGTTTGATCGAACGATTGTGGGTTTTCCGCACAACGTTCTGCCGGAGTCGCTTTGTTGCACTTTTGGTGTTTGGCATGTGCTCGCGGTATTTTTTCTATTTACAAATGGGGGTATGGGAGGGTGGCTACGGAGCTATCCTCCAATGGGAATCACTTATTATTGCGGATTTATTCGAGCTTGTCTAGTAGAGCCGAAACGTCCTTGTAGCTGAAATCCATCGCGGCCAGCGTCGTCAAGTGTTTACGGGCCGTATCTGAGTCTTTGAGTACGATGGCCAGACGTCCGGCATAGTAGAGGGCCGCTTTTTTAGTATCGGCATCGCGGTCGGGAATCTCCGCAATGGCCGATTCATATTGGGTAATTGCCAGGCGAAACTGCTTGATTTGCTGGAAACACTGCCCCAGTTTCAACAGGCATAGCCCTCTCCAGCGGGGGTCGTTCCTAGCCTGCTGGAAGTTGCCGATGGCTTCTTTGTACTTACCCGTGCGTTGGCAGAAGTCGCCCAGATTGTATTTAAATGTCAGATCGTTGGGATATCGTTCGACGCGATTTTGCCAGACCTCGAGAGATTTGAGGTCGAATTGCTTTCTTAATTGGTGGAGTATCTTGCGAGCCTGGGTTGTAACTACGTCGTCACCTTTGGCTTTCGCTTGGTTTTTATTTTTTTCCGCCTTACGGATTTTCACTCGCAAGGAACGCAATTGAGCATCTTCGAGTTTTTCGCGGATGTCCGGGTCGCCTTTGCAGGCTTCGTAACCGCGCTCAAGCACGGCTTCGGCCTTGTCGTAGGCCTCTTC
>CAZISU010000419.1:0-5793 GCA_964541935.1 uncultured Planctomycetaceae bacterium
ACGAATCTGAAGCGAATATAGCCCCTATCAGAGCAATTGATTCTGATAGGGGCTTTTGTTGTCTTGGTTAATGTCTATGGGTGTCTTGGCTAATGTCTGTTGATTGGATCTTGGGTCTTGCGGATCTAGCTCCATGCAATGGTGGTTGTCAGAATGGGCGAATTTATTTGACCAGTTCTGACAACCAAAAAAACCACCTCGTCTATTTAAAAGCAAAGTCTGTTATAAATCAAAACGGGGTTCTGCTGGGGCTCTGATTACTGGCTGAAAATGGGCCAATTGCTGGATAGCTAGTGCGACGTAAGGCGTTATCACGTCTTGTCACGTTTAGAAGGGCAGCCGCCAGCCACCCTTTTGACTTCTTCAACCGGCGACTATCGCCGTGCCGCTCACCGGCAAGTTTAACGGTTATACCGATTCCAATGGCGCCCCACCTTCCGGTTCTGTCGATTTTTCCAATCATACGTGCGAACTTCAGTCCGGTCGTGCCGATTGTAATGGCATGACTGATTATTTACACGCATCGCTGGGGGCAGCCGTTTGCGGAATCCTGGTGTTCGGCGTGTCTTGGTCCGCGCACGCGGCCGAGCCCTGTCGGGTAATAATGCCCGAGCAGCGAGATATCCGCGTCCGCTGCGCCGATCGGCTTCCACCGCTGCGTCCGCCCGATACCCCCACCCCGGCCACCGTTTCCAATCTTCAGCCCCAGGCCGTCAGCGAGCAAATGTCGTTGGACGACGCCATCCGCATCGGCTTGCTCAACTCCGAAGTGATCCGCGTTCTGGGCGGCAGCAGCGGGCAAACCGTATACGATCCTGCCATCACCAACACCCAAATCGACGAGCGTCGCGGGCGCTTCGATCCAAAGCTACAACTCGACAACAACTTTCGCAAAACCGAAACGCCTAGTGCCTTCTTCGATCCGCCGAACTCGTCAAATACGCGCATCGACGGCACGCGCCGCAACAACTACGACATGGGCCTGGGCCTATCGAAAATCACCAACAACGGCGGTACGGCTGCGCTGCGGGCCGACACCAATCCCGTCCGCGTGGCCGAGTCGGGGCTGCCATTGAACCCCAGCGTTCCGTCCAGTACCGAGTTGAGCTATACGCAGCCGATCTTGCAGGGCGGCGGCTTTGCCGTGAACATGGCGCCCATCGAAATCGCGCGGATCGATACCGAGCGCTCATTTTTCCAGATGAAAGGCGCCGTGCAACGCTCCGTCCGCGACGTAATCAGTGCCTATTGGTCGCTGGTTTATGCGCGGGCCAACCTTTGGGCACGCCAGAAGCAGGTCGAACATGGCACTTGGGGATATAAATCCGCCAGTGCCAATCTACAGGTCGGCTTTGGCAACGCAGCAGACGTAGCGCAAGCCAAAGCGGCCTTGGCCGGCTACCGAGCCGGACTGATTTCGGCCCAGGCCGACGTTTTGCAGCGTGAGGCTACGTTGAGAAACATTCTCGGCCTGCCGCCCTCGGTTCCGCCACGGATTATTCCCGTCACACCGCTCTTGACCGAACGCATGAACGTCGATTGGCAGAACATTGTCAATATCGCGGCCCAGCGTCGGCCCGACTTGATCGAATTGAAGCTGGTTATCGAAGCCGACCAGCAGCAGCTTATGGTGGCCAACAACCAAGCCATGCCGCAGTTGGACGCGGTGGCCCTCTATCGCTGGAACGGCCTGGAAGGTCGCACACCCAGCTATGCCTATGAAATGACGCGCTCGGGCCAGTTTACCGATTGGACCTTGGGCGTGAATTTTTCGGTCCCGCTGGGCCTACGACAAGGCCGCGCCGCGCTAAGGCAACGAGAGTTGATCATCATGCGAGATAGGGCCAACTTGCAGCAGGCTCTGCACAACTCGATGCACACGCTGGCGGATAACTATCGAAATCTGGACCAATACTACGACCTGTATAGAGCTAATAAAGAAACCCGTACGGCCTCGGCGGATAACCTTGATGTACAATGGAATCAGTACACCACCGGTTTAACCATTTATCTGAACGTCATCCAAGCAATCACATCCTGGGGCAACGCCGTTAGTTCCGAGGCTCAAACAATTGCGCAGTACAACGCCGAATTGGCCAGCCTGCAGCAGGAAACCGGCGTGATTCTCGAAGAGCACGGTATCCGCTTCGTCGAAGAACGTTACGGCTCGATCGGACCGCTGGGCCGCCTGGCCGGCAACCGTTGCTATCCCAAGGCCGAGCGCCCCTGTCCCGACGGGCCTCGCTATCCCGATACGGGCCGGCCGGCCGAAGAAGCCTTCGATCTGCAAGACCCGCTCAAGAAGATCGACAAAGGCCAGAAACTTCCCATGGTCAATCCGCCCATGGCACTGCCCAACCAGCCGCAACCGCCCGCCGCAGCTCCCACGCCGTACAGCCAATCGCAGCCGATGCAAACGCCCCAGCCGGAGCACTTGCCCAAACCCGTCGATAATAAACCCGTCGACACCATGCCGCTCGACCAGCTTCCCGTCAATCCCGGCGGTTTGAAGCTGCTAAACCCGCCCAGCCTCTCGCCCGAACGGATAGCAACACCGCCGGGTAATTGAGCCAGATAGCCGTCACCGCAACGCCAGCCGCTTATACTTCCCGCGTCGATGCGCCACCCGCCCGGGATCCTTGGCCATCACTTCCTGCTCGTAGTCGGAGAAGTTGCCCTCGAACCACCGCGTCTTGCCGCCACCTTCCATAATCAGCAGGTGCGTGGCGATACGGTCCAGGAAAAAGCGGTCGTGGCTGATGACCAACGCGCAGCCGGGGAAGTCCATCAGGCCTTGTTCCAGAACCCGCATGGTGTCGACGTCCAGGTCGTTGGTCGGTTCGTCCAGCAACAGCAGGTTGCCGCCGCGACGTAGCATCTTGGCCAGATGGATGCGGTTCCGCTCGCCGCCCGAACACTGCCCCACCTTCTTCTGCTGTTGCGTCTTGCGGAAGTTGAACCGCGCCACGTAAACCCGCGAGTTGACCGAAACCGTGCCCAGCGTAATCGTATCCTGCCCGTCGGTAATCTCCTCGAAGATGGTTTTGTCGTCGCCCAACGCGTCGCGATGCTGGTCCACGTAAGACAGCTCCACGCTGGGGCCCAGTTCGAGCTTGCCCCCGTCTGGTTGCTCCTGCCCCACGATCATCCGCATCAACGTGGTCTTGCCCGTGCCGTTGGGCCCGATCACGCCCACAATCGCCCCGCGCGGAACTTCGAACGTGCAATTGTCCAAAAGCTTCACAAACTCGTCGCCAATCTGAAACCCCTTGCTAAGACCCTCGACCGATAATACCTGCTCGCCCAGCCGCTGCCCCGGCGCGATCTGGATCACCGTTTCGCTTTTCCCGTCGATCATCTGTTCGCCGGCCAATTGCTCGTAGGCATTGATCCGCGCCTGGTTCTTTTGCCGCCGGCCCTCGTGCGAATTACGAATCCAGCTCAGCTCGCGCTTCAGCGTCCGCTGCCGTTGCGTCTCCTTCTTCTCATACACCCGCAGCAGTTCGGCCTTCTGCTCCAGCCACGAAGTATAGTTGCCCTCGAACGGCAGCCCGTGGGTGTCGTCGATCTCCAGTATCCACTTCGTAATGTTGTCCAAAAAATAGCGGTCGTGCGTCGAAATAATCACCGTGCCCGGATACTCGCGCAGCGCCTGCTCCAGCCACTGGGCCGTCTCGGCATCCAGATGGTTGGTCGGCTCGTCCAGCAGCAGCAGGTCGGGCTTCTCCAACAGCGCCATGCAAATCGCAACCCGCCGCCGCTCGCCGCCCGAAAGCACCCGCACCACCGTATCGTCCGGCGGCAGCACCAAAGCATCCGAAGCAATATCGATCAGCCGGTCCAACTCCCAGCCGTCCGTCGCATCGATCTGCTCCTGCAACCGCCCCATCTCGTCCATCAGCTTATCAAAATTGTCGGCCTCGTCCGGATCGCCCATCAGCTCCGAAACCTTATTAAACCGATCGATCAGCCCCTGCACATGCGCGACCGCCAAAAGCAGATTCTCGCGCACCGTCTTCTCCAGATCCAAAACCGGCTCCTGCTCCACATACCGCACCCGCATCCCCTTGCCCAACTCGGCCGTGCCCTCGAAATCGTCATCCAGCCCCGCCATAATCTTCAACAGCGTAGACTTCCCCGCCCCATTCTCCCCCACCACGCCAATCTTAGCGCCGTAGAAAAAAGACAGGTTAATATTACTCAGCACGACCTTATCACCAAAGGCCTTACAGACGTCTTGCATTTCGAATATGAATTTTGGAGCCATGCGAGAAAGTTTATCGTGGATTGGGGGGATTTGCTAGGGGGGGACAGTTGCATTACCGGGTAGCACCGATAGCTCTGCTATCGGTGTGCCGCAGGCACAAGAGGCGTCACAATTCCCCGCCCCTATAATTCCCCCACTTGACACCCCCACGAACAACGGTCATCATCAGAACATGACCCATCGGCAGATATACGACGAACTCCACGCACACTTCGTCACGTTTTGCTGTTGCAAACGTCAATGCCTGCTAGATCACGACCGCGCCAAACTGCGATAGCCCCGGAAAGTCAGAGTAGTTCATGGTTGATTTCAAGAAGAAACTGAAGAAGCACAAGACGGAAAAACTTCTTAATCCCCTTAAGATCTATGACTCATTGGACAGAGTGAGCGACAAAGGCCCCTTGCGTCCCGCACAGAACCATATTCTTTCGAAGTGGCATTCTGACTTGCGAGCTCAGCGTGATCTGATCATCAAACTTCACACAGGCCAAGGAAAGACGCTGATTGGCTTGCTGATGCTCCAATCCCGTCTAAACGAAAACAACGGTCCAGTACTGTATCTTTGTCCAAACCACTTCCTCGTTGAACAAACCTGCGTGCAGGCAAAACAGTTTGGAGTCGCCGTCGTCACAGCCGAAAATGGGCTTCCTGACGACTTCTTGGCCAGCAAAGCGATACTCGTCACCACTGTCCACAAGATGTTCAATGGATTAACAAAATTTGGACTGGGCCCGCAATCTCTGCAAATCGGCTCGTTCTTAATGGACGATTGTCACGCTTGCATCGATACCATCAAGCAGGCGTGCTCGATCATTCTTTCAGCAGATAGGAATAAGAAGCCCTACGAAGAAATCATCAGGCTATTCAAGAACGATCTTCGTGAACAAGGAGCAGGTACGTTTGCCGATCTATGCAACGGAAATTATGATGCCTTCCTCACTGTTCCATATTGGTCGTGGATCGATCATTGTGATGAAGTCACCAATATCCTATCGAAGCATAATAAACTGAATGAAATTAAGTTCGCTTGGCCACTTGTTCGTAACCTGATCGAAAATTGCCTCTGTATTGTCTCAGGCGAGTCGCTTGAAATCCTTCCTCACTCTCCTCCGTTACAGTCTTTCGGTTCCTACTTTAATGCCACGCACCGCATCTTCATGTCGGCAACGGTGACAGATGATTCATTCCTAGTGAGAGGGTTGGGACTCAAACGAATGACAATTGAGAAGCCACTGACGTTTCCTGACGAAAAATGGTGTGGCGAGAAGATGTTAATACTTCCCTCTCTCTTGGACGCCAGCTTAACGAGGGAAAAGATTGTAACAGGGATCGCAGAGCCAGCAACACCAGAACGTGCTTACGGTGTCGTCGGTCTTGCCCCCAGTTTCAAGAAAGCCGAACTCTGGGGTAATAATGGGGCTGAAATTGCAATCACAGATTCAATCTTGGCATGTGTCGAAGCACTCAAGTCAGGATAAAGCAACCGTTCTTCTGTAAAATTGATTTTCTTTTTAGGGCGGGTTAAT
>CAZISU010000420.1:0-5790 GCA_964541935.1 uncultured Planctomycetaceae bacterium
CAAATTTTCCGACGAAAAGAGCGATTTCGGCTCATCTAGCAACCTCGCGAGTCTTGAGGAAGAAGCTTCCGGCAACGAATAGTAGGAAGGAGAAACCCAACACGGTAAATCCCTGTTCGCAAATCCAAGCTGACGGAATGTTAAATCCGTAAGCTAAATAATCTGCGCAACTGAACTGTCCGAACTCGGGCAGGACTTGCGCGGCGAGCCACAGGCAGGGCCGCACAACAGCGTCGAACATTTGCGCGACGGTTGTCTGCAATCCGGGCTCGGCTTCGGAGATAATATTCTGGTGCGTAAAGATGCGGATAACCGACTCGGCCGGCCCGCCGCCGTAGTTTTTACCCAGGGACAGTTCCAGCACCGACGAGCGGAAGATTCCGCCGATCAGCGAGCCCACGGTGGCCAACATGGCGATGGGGCCGCTGAGGAAGGTACTGAACATGACGCCGAAACTGGCGACCAGCACCATCTGCATCCATGCGCCACAGTAGCCCTTGACGAAGTTCAAGAAGAAGGAGGCGTCTCGGGCGTGCAGATAGAGGTCGGCCTGCGCGGCTCCGAAGTATTGGGCCGGGGCCAAGCATTGCAGCCAGATCTCTACTTTACCGTCATCTACCAGATCTTCGAACAAGTCGAAGTTGGCCTTGTTCTTCAGCGCGTCTTCGGCTTCGCGGCGATCATAGCCGACGATGCGTTGCGTCTGGCCGTCGACGCTGGGTACGTCGACACTGGGCACGTCGGCCTTTTCATCTTCTTTATCTTTCTTGTCCGCGGCCTCGTCTTGACTCTCGTCCTTTTCGTTCACGGCAGCTTTTACCGGATCGAGATAGTAGACGGTCGAGGGTGTAATTGTGCGCGGAATGTTTTGGATGTCCGTCTCGAATTCCCTGGCCCTGAAAATCTTGGCCTCGACGGTCAGGCCCGTCTTGGGGTTGCGCACCAAGAGGCTGCCGGGGATACCTTTTTCGATATCGCCTTTGTAGCTACGAAAAACGCCCAAAGTCATTTCGACTTGCAGTTTCTCCGGGAACGCTTGGGGCGTAACGCCTTCGAAGCTCCAAATGGCCGCGCCCAGACTACCGCCCTCGATATAGCTTCGATATGCCCATTCGTCGCCGACGTTGATGCCCTTTTCGGCCGCTTTGCGTTGGCGGTCGACGAAGCGCAGCTTACCGTAGATGGGCACCCGCGCGACTAGCATGCCCTTGGGGTTGCCGACCTCGTAGGTGGCCGCGTCCTTGCCGGCGCTGCGATCTACCGGGTGCCAGTGATCGTGGGACATCTCCAAGATGCCGTGGCCGTTGGGTTTGATCTTGACCGCATGACGGTGTCCGTGGTCGAGCCCGCTGGTGCCCTTCTGGTTGCCAATCGCCTTGGCTTCCGCATCGCCGTTTTGCGTGGTTTTTGACGATGCGACGGATTCCAGATCGGCTTGTGTGATGCTGTGCGTATGGTTCAGGCCGCGGAGCACGAAGACGTAGCTGATCGCGCCCATCACGACCAAGAGGATCGTGCCCACGGCGATGTAGCCGAGCATGCGGCCGAGTACGATTTCGCTGGCGTGCACCGGTTTGGTAACGACCGTGTGCAAGGTCTTGCTTTTCAAGTCGGCCGGGATGCTGAACACGCTCAGGAACAGAACCAGGGCCAGCACGAGGTAGCTGGTGGCCGGCAGCACGAAGCTAATGTAGAGCCGCAAGGGGTGCGCGGTTCCCGGATCGATGAACCAGCCGGCGAAGAGTATTATCAGGATGAACACGCCGAAGACCACGACCACGCGACGGCGGATCGAGTCCTTGACGGACAGCCACGTTAGGGCGAAAATCCGTCGGGGCGACATGCTCAACAGATCGACCAGCCCGCCGGCGATAGTACGCGCGGTGATGGGGACGGCTTTAATGGGTCCGTGTCGCAGGGCCGCCACGAGGTAGCCGAATACGATGGCCACCACAGCCAGACTGGCAGCGACCGCGAGGAACCCTAGCAGCGCGAACGGCAGCCACTGGAAAAACGGAATTTGTTCGGTTTCGATGACCATGGTTTAGTTGTCCGACCCTCCCGTGACCCGTCGTCCCGGATGGGCAGCCGATTCACTGACGATATCCAAGAAGAGTCGCTCAAGCGTGGTTGTGGGGTTACCGACCGAAAGCACCTCGGCTCCTTCGCGCTTGATGATGTCGCGGATTTCCTGTTGGGCCTTGTCGCTGAGCGAGGTCGAGTGGATTTCGGTGACGTCGCGGACCTTCAAGAGGCTGTCCACGCGGCCGAGTTCCTTGAGTTCGCCTTCGTAGAGGATGGCGATACGGTCGCAGACGTCCTGCACGTCGTCCAACTGGTGGCTGCACATGATGACCGTCTTGCCCTGCTTGCGCAGATCGAGGATCATTTCCTTCATGTCGCGTGTGCCAAGCGGGTCCAGGCCGGTGGTGGGCTCGTCGAGGATGATCAACTCGGGATCGTTAATCAACGCCTGGGCTAGGCCGATACGGCGGGTCATGCCCTTGGAGTACTCGCGGAGCTGACGCTTCTTGGCTCGCCCCAGACCGACCTGCTCGATCAATTCGGCCGTCCGCTGGCGACGCAAGCGTCGGGGCATTTTGAACAAACGCCCGTAAAAATCGAGCGTTTCTTCGGCCGTGAGGAATTTGTACAGATAGGATTCTTCGGGCAAATAGCCGATCCGCTCGTTTTTCTTGACGTCGGTGGCATCGCGGTCGAAGATCAACGCCTGGCCGCTGGTGGGGAACAACAATCCCAGCAGCAGCTTGATCGTTGTGGTTTTTCCCGATCCGTTGGGGCCCAATAGTCCAAAAATTTCGCCACGTTGGACTTCCAGGTCGAGTGCCTTGAGGGCTCGCACCTTTTGTCGTCCCCAAAAGTCGCGGTAGACCTTGGTTAAGTTACGCGTCTGGATAATAACGTCGTCCGGCATAAATTGCCTCACAATGCTTGAAAAGATCTTTTTGCGTCCGACCTGTTATTTGCATGAAACATCAGGCATGGGTATACGTGTTACGCAACGGGCCTCTGGAGAGTTCTCCGCCCGCAACGAATAATTGATCGAAAAGTGGCAGGTGGCTTCTTCACCGGCGACTTCACCGGCGACTTTCACTGGCGGGCCAATCCACCGACAAACCAAACCTTTACTATATGTCGATAATTGAGCCCTTTCAAGTCGTCAGTCCCCCCCAAAACAAACAGTTTTATGAGTGTGCCGTAACGTGCCCCCCGGGACAAGCCGTAGAATGGGCGGTAGACTGAGGGCTCCGTATCATTTTGAGGAAAAACGCACGTCTGAGACAATCAAGACGTGATTCGTAGATAAAGCTTACCTTGCCGGTGGGCCTTCGGAAGAAAACACCCCCCTTTTTTTTGAAACACACTAACCCGAAGCGCAAGCGAGGGCTTGGCTGTTCGGGCAATATATCACACCGCCCTTTGCTTTCGCTTCGGGTTGGTATTATATGTTCAGAGCGGAAAACTCTGGTCTTATAGATAAATGGCAACGCAGATTCCCGACAACCAGAACGATGACTCCACATCGAACGCCCAACGCCAGGCGGCCGTCGATTTTCTGATGGGCCGGATCGACTACGAGCGGGCATTGGCCGTGCCGTATCGAACTCGGGAATTCAAACTCGGTCGAATGCGACGGCTGCTTTCGCTGCTCGGCAATCCCCAGCGGGGGTTGCCAATAGTCCACGTGGCGGGGACCAAGGGCAAAGGCTCGACCGCGTCGTTTTTGTCGGGAATTTTCATGTCGGCCGGGTTCCGTGTGGGGCTTTTCACATCGCCGCACCTGAATCGCATCGAAGAACGCATGGCCGTCGATGGACAGCCTTGCAGGGCCGCTGAATTGGTCGGGCTGGTCGAGCGGTTGCGGCCGGCTGTGGCCGTTATGGATCGAGAAGCCGCCAGCGAGCGGGAAAAGACGGGCGATGAGGGCGACGGCGGGCCTACTTATTTCGAACTGGCCACGGCGATGGGGATTATGCATTTCGCCGCTCGAAAAGTCGACCTGGCCGTGCTCGAGGTCGGCCTGGGCGGGCGGCTGGATTCGACAAACGTTTGTGAACCCGCGGTTGCGGTCATCACCAGCATCAGCCTCGACCACACCCGACAGTTGGGAGATACACTGGGGAAAATCGCCCGCGAAAAGGCCGGCATCATCAAACCCGGCGTGCCGGTCGTTAGTGGCGTGACCGAGCCCGAACCGCGCGACGTGATACGCGAGGTCTGCCGTAGTCAAAACGCCCCGCTGGTCGAACTCGGCCGCGATTTTGATTCTGAATATCTGGCCGGGCGGGAATCGGCCGATTGCCGTATGAGCTACGCCGGACAATCGTGCCGCTACGAAGGGTTTTGCTTGGGCCTGATCGGCCGACACCAGGCGTCCAACGCGGCCCTGGCCCTGGCGGTTGTCGAACAGTTGCGGCTTCAGGGCTGGGAAATATCGGATGATGCCGCGTGTGCGGGGCTGGTCAACACCAACTGCCCCGGCCGGGTCGAGGTGCTCTCGCGTCGTCCGCTTGTGATTATCGACACGGCTCACAACCGCGCGTCGATCGAGGCCTTGGTGGAAACGCTCGACGAGAGCTTCACGGCCCGACGCCGGATATTGATATTTGCCACAACGCAGGAAAAAGACCTCGACGGCATGTTCGCGGCCCTGCGCGGTCGCTTCGACCGAGTTCTGTTTACGCGGTATCTGGACAACCCACGCAGCGTAAGTCCGCGGGAGTTGCATGAGCGTTGGACGGCAGCCGGCGGCCGTGCGGCGGAGATTTTCGAACAGCCCCACGCAGCCCTGCAAACGGCCCTCGACTGGGCCTCGCCGGACGACATGGTTTGTGTGGCCGGATCGTTTTATATTGTTTCGGAATTGCGGCCGGTTGTTTTAGGAATGGTAGAACACAGAGGATAAATGTTAGCCCAGCCGCTTGCGGCGGTTTTGCTCGGGTGCCATGGCCACGCTTGCGTGGCCACGTTGGAGGTGGCCATGTTGGAGGTGGCCGGGTAAAACTATTAACATGCCCACGACAAGCGTGGGCATGGCACCCTGTAAGGAATCATCCATAACCTGGAGAAGCTTTCGTGGTCAACACCAAACGGCTCATGACAACCGCTTTCCTGCTTGCGATAGCCATGCTGGCGCACTCGCGGGCATCGGCGGCACAAGACAAAACACCCGACAAGGTTGTCGAGGCCCTTAGCTCCCGGGTACAGCTTTTCCTCGAAGGCGTTTCGTCTGGTCAATCGCAAAAGGCCTATCAGACGTTATTGGCCAGGAGCGATTTGCTCAAACGCCCTGCGGACCTGAAGAAACAGATCGAGAGTACCGACGCACTCGAGTCCCGCTATGGTCGCTATCGTGGCTTCGAGCGGATTGCGGCGCGGCGGGTGGGCAAGGATCTGGTTCTGATGAAATACCTCTACAAGTGCGAGCGGTTCCCCGTCGTTTGGTACTTCGCCTTTTATCGCACCCCGCGGTCCAAGGTCGCAAAGGTAGACAACGCCGATTGGCGCGTGATAGTAGTCCGCTTCGACACGAACCTCGAAGCATTGCTTTCGACAAAGGATTAATGGTTCTTCACACATTTTAGTGGGTGCATCTGGATGAATAGCTTGTTAGCCCAGCCGCTTGCGGCGGCTTTGGAACGACAGACACCGTCACAATTTAGAGTCTTAGATGTGCTCCCGGCTAAGTACGGGTTCCTCTTCTCTATTCACGCCAAACAGAGAAGAGCGACTGTCTTGGAAGTCAAGGGGAAATATCATACAGCTAAC
>CAZISU010000421.1:0-5787 GCA_964541935.1 uncultured Planctomycetaceae bacterium
CTGGGAAGTGGTCGTTTTACACTTGGTCCATCCCGACGAGGAACGACTTCCCGACGGGACAGCCTATCGCTTCGTGGGGATGGAGAACGACGGTCAGATGAATTGCTCTCCAGCGGAAATTCGGGCCGCCTACCAGCAGCGTTTCGAGGCCCATCTGGCCGTGATTCGCCAACTGGCGTTGGCGGGCGGTTGCGACTACCGACGTGTGTCGACGTCCGTCCCCTATTTGCAGACGTTGGGAGAATTTTTGGTCGAACGAACTGGGTAACTTGAGGAAATCGGGCGAATCATTCAATGCAGTTTCTACATCCGTGGGCAATTTGGATCGGAGTGATCGCGGCGGCTACGCCCGTGGCGATTCATTTCCTCACACGGCCCCGACCGCTGCGGATGCCGTTATCCACGTTACGGTTCGTGCGCGAGGCGAGGCGGTGCGCGAGCGTCGTGCTCGCTACCGGCTGCGCGACCTGTTGATCCTGGCCGCGCGGACCCTGGCGATTTTGCTGTTGGCCTTGGCCTTGGCACGGCCGCAATGGGGCGATCGACCGCTGGTCAGCGACGACCAGGCCGAAGCGGCCGTGCGGGTGGTGCTGGTGGACGTCAGTCAAAGCATGGCCGCTACCGAGGGCGGCATCGAAGGCATGGAACGGGCTCGAACGGTCGCCGCGCGATTTCTGCGCTATCGGCCCGACTTGCGGGCGAATCTGATCCTGGCGGGAGCGCAGCCCCAAGCGGTTTTCGAGCACGCGTCTACAAATTTCGACGCGCTGCGCGACGAGTTGGCCCACTGTGGGGCCTTGCCGCAGCGGCTCGACGTCAACCGCGCGTTGGCCCTGGCGGCCGAGATGCTGGCCCCCGTTTCCGACTCGGACCAATCGAGGCGCGAGTTGATCGTGGTGAGCGACTTCCAGAGGGCCAACTGGGCCAAGGCCGATTTCTCGCAGTTACCCGCAAAGACACAGATTCAACTGGAGTCAATCGCTCCCCAGTCGCAGCCTGCGAACATTGCCATCTTGCGGGCGGAAGGGCGGGCGCTGAATGCGCGCGGCCGCAGTGTGCAACTTCAAGTCGAGGTGGGAAACTTCGGCCCAGCGGCAAGGAAGGTCGTAGTCGAAGCGGTTCTTGGCGAATCGATCTGGCGGCTGCACGCGACCTGTCCAGCAGGGCGAACCACCACGCTAAGCGAAGAGATTCAACTGCGAGACGTGGGTTGGCAGTATGGCCGCGCGACGCTGATCGATGCCGATGACGCCTTGGCGGCCGACAATACCCGTCCGCTGGTCGTTCAAGTTCGGCCCAAACCGGTTTATGCGATCATCACCCGCCAATCGTCCACGCGGCGGCCCTCATCGAGTAGCTCGTCGAGCTACTTTCTCGAGTGTGCGCTGCTGCCCGACGCTCGACTGAAAGACGACGCCTCGGCCAAGGTCCTGCGGGTCGATCCTTCCGAGGTAGATGCCGCGTCATTAAGCCGCGTCGACTTGATCCTGCTGGACCATCCCGGCAAACTCTCCGATGAGGTGATTAAACTGCTGGCCGATCTGTTGCGTCGTGGGCGGAGGATCGTCTATGTGGCCGCCGAACTGATTGACGCGACGAATTTGAAGCGACTTTCCGACACGTGTGGCAGCGGGCTGCAACTGCCGGTCGAGTTTTTCCCGCCGACCGCGGGACGGATTCGCCGCGACCTGTACTTGGCTTCCGTGGCAGAGGACTTGCCGCCGTTTGACGTATTCGCCGATAATCTGGCCCCGCTGATCGGCCGGCTCCGCTTCGCCGGGGGGCTTGGATCGCGACGCCTGGAAGGTACGTTGGACGACGACATCAGGGCTACCTACAACGACGGATCGGCTTGCCTTGTGGTCAGTTCGTCGGACGCCGGGGCGCTGGCCGTGCTGAACGTCGACCTGGCCGCGTCGAATCTGCCTCGTACCCCGGCCTTCGTGCCTTTGATGGACGAGTTGGTCGAAGAGATGCTCAGAAGCCATCGCATTGGACCGACGGCCTATTGTGGCGAGCCGTTTGTGGTTCAGTTGCCGACCGACGCGGGATCGGCTGCCGGACTACGAATATGTGGGCCGCAAACCAGTAGATCGACTGCCGAAGAAACAGACGGCAACCCGCAGTTCGGCGAGCTAAACGACGGAAACCTGGGCGTCACCTGGCATTGCCCTGCTCCAGCGACCTCGGGCGTCTATCGCGTTTGCCGCGAAAAAGCCACCGTCTTTTCGCTTCCCGTGAACGTGCCGGAAGAAGAAAGCCGCTTGGACAGCCTGCCGTCGGATGTGCTTACCGGCCGGCTTGCCGCGGGAATGAATACGTACTATCGTCATGCGGCCGGCCAGAGCGGTCGCCGCGACGATGCCTGGATAGGTCTGGTTGTTGCGTGCTTGGTTTGTATGTTAGGAGAATTGGTCGTCCTATTGGCATTTCGGACTTGATTCGATGACACAACTCACTTTCGATCCCCATATCCCGTTGGCCCTTTGGGTCCCGCTGAGCTTAACGGCCGTGGGTCTGCTGGTCTGGTATGCCATGGCCGCCCGAGGGCGATTGGCCCCGCGACGATGGCCGCTTGTGGTGTCGCTGATGACGGTCGCCGTTTTGGTTCCGCTGGCCATCTTATTGAACCCCACATGGCTCGAACGCATCGAACCGCCGGCCGGCAAACCGCTTCTGACGATCCTCGTCGATCGGTCCGCAAGCATGGCAACCCGCGATTCGGGCGAGGGAACGTCTCGCTTCGAGTCGGCCGCTGGAATCGCCGTGGAGACGGTAAACCGATTGACCGAGAAATATGACGTGCGAGTACGCACGTTTGCCGACGAATCATCGGCCGCCGTGCCCCAGCAGTTGCGGGAGATGACGCCCGACGGCGCGACTACCGATCTGGCCGCCGCTATCGACAATGCCTTGGAAGACGATCGGCCCCAAGGCCAGGCTATGTTGCTTTTAAGCGATGGCGGCCACAACATCGGCGCCGGCATGACTGCCGTGCGGCGGAGTGTCGCCAAGGCCAAGGCTATGGCCGCGCCCATTTATACCAAGACTCTGGGTGGAGCGACCGGGGTACGGGATCTGCGGGTGGAGTTGAATCGTACACGGGAACTGGCGTTTGTCCGCCAACGCGTAGCGGTCGTCGTGAACCTGCAAACGCAAGGTGCGTTGGCCGGAAAAACTCGCCTCACGCTACGGCTTAACGAAGAAGTGATCGAAACCCGCGACGTGGAACTGTTGCCCCATCGAGGTGGCGAAGAAACATTTCATGTTTCCCAAGAGTCAAGCGGGCTGTACCGCTATGAGATTGCGGCCGAAGGCTTGCCGGGCGAAGTGACTGGCGTAAACAATCGTGCCACATTGCTATTACGCGTCGTAGACAAGCCCGTTCGGGTCTTGCTCTTGGAGGGCAAGCCGTACTGGGACACAAAATTCCTGATTCGCATGTTTGCGGCCGACGAGTCGATTGAATTGGTCAGCGTTGTTCAACTTGCCGAGGGCCGCCTCTTGCAGCGCACGATCACTCGCAAGGAGTCGACCCAAAGCGAAGTAGGCGATCCGGCAAAAGAGTCCCATACGCCAGATACCCATACGCAAGATACCCAGCCGCCAGATACTCAGCCGCTTCAAGACGAGCGATGGACCATTCGCAAGGATGCGGCGGAGATTCTTGCCGACCCCGAGATGCTGAACTCCTTCCAGATCGTGGTGCTCGGTCGCAACGCCGATGTGTTTCTCACGGACGAGGCCATGATGAGGCTGGAGAAGTGGCTGAAGCAACGGGAAGCCTCGCTGGTATGTTTTCGTGGGGCGCCTTCATCCCAGATCGGCCAAAGGCTGGGGGCATTGATGCCGGTGCGTTGGTCGACGGCGCGAGAATCGCGGTTCCGCGTGCAGATGACCGAGGTCGGATCCGACCTGCATTGGCTCCCAACCAACGACGGACAAGGCGGGATCGCCGTGCTGCCTTCTCTGGCCAAGGTCGCGCAACCGCAGCGTCGAGAGATCGCCCAAACGCTGGCCCAGACCGTCGCCGACGCCGCAGGCAACACGGATCCCGTCATCAGCTATCTGCGAGTGGGCATGGGCCGCGTGGTCGTGGTGGAAGGCGCCGGGATGTGGCGCTGGGCGTTCTTGCCGCCGAGCTACAAGCAGCACGACGCCACCTATCAAACCCTTTGGCGAAGCCTAACTCGCTGGCTGGTCTCCAACGTGCAGTTATTGCCTTCGCAACGGTTTGCCTTGAGGACCGAAAAAGTAAGCTTCAACGCCAGCGAACACGCCACGGCCGACCTGCTGATACGCGCGGAGAATCTGGGGCAACAAGTTCCCGAAGTCACACTCGGCGGCACTGCGTTTTCTAAGCCGAAAAGCTTTACACCCGTGCCTGCCGGCGACTCGCCGGGGCGCTATCGTATCGACTTCGGCCGGCTTCCCGAGGGGCAATATCGGGCCGTGGTGGCCGGCGCTGGCGACAACGAGGTTTCCGCTGTGGCCGCGTTCGATGTACGCCGCGGCAACCTCAATGAGCTATTGCAGGTCGAGGCCAAGCCGCAACAAATGAAGTTTATCGCCGAACAAAGCGGCGGGGCAATCCTGGATAGTTCCGACGCCGACGCCTTCGCTGGGCAGTTCGATTTGCACTTAAGCAAAAGTCGTCCCGACCGTATGTCCCAGACCACCGCATGGGATCGCTGGTGGGTGTTGATCGCAGCCTTCTCTCTGTGGGGCGTGACCTGGGGAATTCGCCGCTACTCGGGATTGATTTAAGGAACGTACCATGGCAACCGTACAACTGCACCATCGACTGCGAAGCGTACGACGCCGACTGTGGGCCATCGGTTCCACCTCGGCCGTCGTCTGGGGACTGATCGCCGCAACTTGGCTGTTGTTGGTCGGTGCTTGGTTCGATCTGCTCTGGGAGCTATCGCCGCGGTTGAGAATTGCTTCGCTGGTTTGTGCGGGAAGTCTCACGGGGTTGCTGATTTGCCTGCTGGTGGGACGAATCGTTGTGAGCGCCCACGATCGGGCGATTGCCCGACGGCTGGACCGGGTGGCCGGTTCCGGCGGCGATATTCTCACCGGATTGGAACTCGACGAGCCCCCGGCTCCGCAATCCAGCATGGCCCTGCAATCCAGCACCATGCTCAGCAGCGGGCTGGCCCGCCTGGCCGCAGACCATGCGGCCGTGGTCGCCAACCGCGTTTCCCCGGCCCAGGCCGTTTCACGCAAGCCGCTGGGCCGATCATTGGGGGCGCTGATGTGCGCGCTGGCGATTGTGGGACTGCTCGGCGTCTGTCTGCCGGGACTGGCACGAACCGAGTGGAATCGTTTCACCAACCCCTTTGGCGACGTCCCGCCGTTTTCTCGAACGCATTTAGAGGTAACCCCCGGAGACGTCGATGTGCTTTACGGCGGAGAGTTGGAGATTCGCGCAACCGTCACCGGCTCGCCGGTCGATCAAGTGGAACTCGTACTGCGCAGCGAGGACCGGGAGGACGAGATTTTGCCGATGTTCTCCGAATCGAGCGGGCAGTGGCGAGCCTGCCTGGCCAAGGTCACCGAGGCGGCCGTCTACCATGTGCGTGCCCATCGCGCCCGCAGTGAGAAGTATCGGATTGGCGTAATCACCGTACCGCGGATAGAGAATGTGCGCGTGCGAGTGACGCCGCCGGCCTACACTAATCTGTCTGCCTACGAAGGCCCGTTGCCCAAGCAGGGCGTGGTCGGACTGCCGACAACGGAAGTATGCATCTGGGCTACCAGCAACCGGCCGCTCTCGGGCGGGAC
>CAZISU010000422.1:0-5785 GCA_964541935.1 uncultured Planctomycetaceae bacterium
AAGGCGAGCTCGAACGCCTGGGCAAGGCTAGCGACGCCGCAAGCAACGAAATCTCACACAATCGCGACGCCGTATCACAAGAGTTGGGCAACAAATACGGCGCCATCTTCGAAGCACACTTCCAGATGCTCAACGACGCACAGTTGCGCAACGAACTGGAAGAAATGATTCGCGAGCGTCACTACTCGCCAGAATACGCCGTTAGCCGCACCCTACGCCGCTACGCACAGGTCTTCCAGAAGCTGGAAAGCCGCTATCTGGCCGAGCGTGCCAACGACATCTTCGATATCGAAAAGCGGCTCTTGCGTAATCTGCTTGGGCTGCGCCGCGAAGGAATTTCGCAACTTACTTCGCCCGTGGTCGTGTTGGCCCACAACCTCACACCTAGCGAAACGGCCAACCTCGACCGCAAAAACGTGCTTGGCTTCGTCACCGAGATCGGCGGACTGGGAAGCCATACGGCCATCGTGGCCGAGGCCTTGGAAATTCCCGCCGTGGTCGGCACCGGCCCGTTCATGACCGACGTCTCCGGTGGCGATCTGGTCATCATCGACGGCGACCAGGGCCTGGTAATTATCCAGCCCGACGAAGAGACCGTGGCCCGATATCGCCACGAGGCCGAGGAAATCCGCACTCTGGCCACGCAGCTCGAGGGACTCCGCGACCTGCCGGCCGAAACGGCCGACGGCACTTCGATCCGGCTCTTCGGCAACATCGAATTTCCATACGAGGTCGACCACTGCATCGACCGCGGAGCCGACGGCGTGGGCCTGTACCGAACAGAGTTCCTTTACCTGGGCGTCGAAGAGGAACCCGACGAAGAGGTCCACTTCCAGGCATATTCCCGCGTTGTGCAAACCATGGGCAGCCGTCCCGTCACCATCCGCACCTTCGACCTCGGCGCCGACAAGGTCGCCCATCTGCCCGATCCCGAAGACGAGAGTAATCCCTTCCTGGGCTTGCGCAGCATTCGCCTGGCACTGCGAAACCTGCCCATGTTCCGCGTCCAATTAAAGGCCGCCTTACGGGCCAGCGCGTTGGGCAACGTGCAAATCATGTTCCCCTTGGTCTCCACGCTGATGGAACTCCGCCAGGCAAAGATGGTGCTGGCCGACGTCATGGAAGATCTCGACGAACACGGCATAGAATTTAACCGCGACCTGGCCATCGGCATTATGGTCGAAGTGCCGGCCACCGTGATGATGATAGACAATTTCGCCGAAGAAGTCGATTATTTCAGTATCGGCACAAACGACCTGATTCAGTACACTCTGGCCGTCGACCGCAGCAACAAAGACGTCGTGGGGCTTTACAATGCCGCCGATCCGGCCGTTTTGAAACTGATCGCCATGACTATCAGGGCCGGAGCCAAAAAGTCGATCCCCGTAAACATGTGCGGCCAGATGAGCGGCAACCCCACATATACCATGCTCCTGCTGGGAATGGGCCTGCGACAGTTCAGCGTTACGCCCAGCGCTATACCAGAAATCAAAAAAATCTGCCGCAGCGTTACCATCGAGCAGTGCCAATCCGTAGCCGAGCGGGTGATGACCATGGAAAACGCCCGCGACATCAACAGCTTCCTCAAACGGCAGCTTAGAAAATCGGTGCCCGAGCTAGGACAGTAAGAGGTAGAGGACAACGATAACAAACAACATGGGGACCGGCTCTCATGCCCCCCGCGGACAGTGGCAAAAAAGTGCCTGTCCCCGTTTTGTTTGAAATTTAACAGGCGTCTCGCAAGAGCCGGAATTGAAAATAATTTCTGGCTTGCACGGGATGTCGTGAAGGAGCCCCCGCCGCCAACGGCAGTGTCGGGGGTATGACGGATCTGATGGTTCAAGAAAATACAAACGAACTGAAGGTTCGACAACGAGTACGCATTCGCTTTTCCAAACACGGAGACCTGCGCCTGATTGGGCACCGGGATCTGGCACGCCTGCTGGAACGTCTGTTCCGCCGAGCGGGCTTGCGGTTGGGCATGAGCGAGGGTTTTCATCCCAAGCCACGAATAAGCTTCCCGTCGGCTCTGGCCGTCGGATTCGAAGGACACAACGAGGTGATGGAACTGGAACTGGCCGAAAATTGGACACCACGGGCTCTGCACGAGCGACTAGACGAATTCTGCCCGCCGGGCATTACGTTTGGCTCGATAGAAGTCTGCCCGCAGGGGACCAAAAAGGCACAAGTTCGCAGTCTCAGCTACGCGGTCCCCCTCGATTCCCGACACCGCCAAGAGCTGCCGGATCGCATCCGACGGCTGATGGCTTCCGATTCGTGCGTTGTATTACGCCCCAAAGATCAAAAACCGATTGATCTGCGACCACAATTGGAGAGCCTAAAACTTTCGGACGACGTCCTTTCGATGAGTATCCTGGTAGCGGCTGAAGCGACCCCGGGCCCGCGCGAAGTGCTGGCCGCCTTGGATTTGCCTCCCGCCGAAGGGTACGCCCGCAAGAACGGCTTATGGCCTAGACGGACGACCGTGGAGCTCAAAGCATGAACGATCTCGAATTGCGTACTCGCCAACTTTGCCGAGCGAGAAAGCGACACCATGAAACAAGAAATGTTAATCAACGTTTCGCAGCCGGAAGAATGCCGGATTGCGATTGTTGAAGACCGTGTTCTAGAAGAACTTTACGTAGAACGAACCGCTCAAGACAACTATGTAGGCAACATCTACAAAGGCATTGTCATTAACCTGGAGCCCAGCATCCAGGCGGCCTTCGTCGATTTTGGCGTGGGAAGAAACGGCTTCCTACACATCAGCGACATCGAGCCGCACTACTTCAAACAGGGTGGCTACAATGCCAATGGCATTGACGAATCCGGCGACGAATCCGGCGACGACTCCGGCGGACGCGGACGCCAACGACGCACCCGGCCGGGCGCGCGACCATACATCAAGCCGCCCATCCAAGACATCCTCAAGCGTGGCGACGAGGTTCTCGTCCAAGTCACCAAAGAAGGCATAGGCACCAAGGGCCCAACCCTGTCGACCTATATCAGCATCCCCGGCCGCTACCTCGTGTTGATGCCCGCCCTGGGCCGCGTGGGTGTATCGCGCAAGATCGAAGACGAAGACACGCGACTGCGGCTCCGCGACATCATGCTCGACCTAAAACCGCCCAAGGGGCTGGGATTCAACGTTCGCACGGCCGGCTCCGACCGCACCCGCCGCGAACTTTCCCGAGACCTGGCCTATCTGCTACGGCTTTGGAAGGTAATCGTCCGCCGCATCAAAAAAATACCGGCGCCGATCGATATCTATGAAGAGAGCGATATGATCATTCGCACGATTCGCGATATCTTCACCAGCGACGTCGACACCATCTATATCGACGAGAAGGACGCCTACGAGCGAACGCGTGAGTTCCTGCAACTGGTCATGCCCCGACACGTAAACCGACTGCAACTCTACGAAGGCAAAGAGCCCCTCTTCCATAAATACAATCTCGACGACGAAATCGCCAAGATCCACCAACGCACTGTGCCTTTGAAACTAGGCGGCTCGATTGTAATCGACCAGACCGAAGCACTGGTTGCCATCGACGTCAACAGCGGCACCTTCCGCGCGGACGATTCGGCCGAAGAAAGCGCCTATCAGATGAACCTGCAGGCCGCTGCTGAAATCGCCCGCCAGATCCGGCTCCGCGACCTGGGCGGGGTTGTGGTAAACGATTTTATCGACATGCGACACGAGCGGCACCGCCGAGGCGTCGAACGAGCTCTGCGCGACGCGATACGTCGAGACCGCGCCAGGACCAAGATTCTCCGCACTAGTCCCTTTGGGTTAATTGAGATGACCCGTCAGCGGATCCGCCCCAGCCTGAAGCGAAGCGCTTACAGCGACTGCCCCTACTGCCGCGGCGGCGGGGTGGTTAAGACACCCGAGAGCATGTCGATCGAGGTCATACGACTGCTCATGTTGGCCTCACATGACTCACAAATCTCAAGAGTGACGATAACCGTGGCCGATGAAGTTGCCAGCTACCTCAGCAATAAAAAGCGTCGCGAGCTTTCACGGCTCGAGGACGATGGCGGAATGACGCTGCAAATCCTTGGTGACAAAGGTGTTTCGCCCGAACACCTAAAGGTGGTATGCCGCGATTCCGACAACCGCGAGGTTAAATTTTCCGGTTCATAAACAGTTTGGTCCAGTGGGGGTTGCCAAAGTGCCACCTCATTTACTAAACTGAGGAGTTTGTACCACAACAAAATCTACATAATAGAACCAATATTACAAACAGGACTACCATGTACGCAATCATCGAGGCCAGTGGCCACCAACTCAAGGTCGAAGAAGGCCAAGAGGTACAGGTCGATTACCAAGACGTTTCGGCCGGCGAAACTATCACCTTCGACAAGGTCTTGGCATACAGCGACGACGACGGACTCAAGGTCGGCCAGCCCACCATCGAGTCCGGCAACGTCACCGCCACCGTTCTCGGCGGCCAAAAGGGCCCCAAACTCACCGTCCAGAAGTTCCGCAAACGCAAGAACTCCAAAACCAAAACCGGCCACCGCCAGTTGTACACAAAAGTTAAAATCGACAAGATCAACGTCGCCTGACGCTTCAGATCGATATTCATAAATCAAACAGGGCGATCCGCATCCTTCGGTTCGTCCTTGTTTGATTTCTTGAGAGTTTCTATCATTAAAGTGGAGCGTGAAGTTCAGCCCGAACGCCACTTTGTTGACGGTACCGAAGGGATCCCTTTGATTTCCCCTAAAATTCTTTAGTTCCTTTAAGTGACTATTCCTGCTCCTTTATCAGTGCAATGAGCTGTGATTTTTACGGTAGAGTCCTTGGATCGAAGGACTTCCTGGACTTTCCAATCTGGGAGGGGAAAACCGTCAGAATCCAAGAATGACAGGTTGCCCTCCTGCGTATGTCCAGCGACGATCTTCCAGGCATCTCCTCCAGAATCATCTAAAAAAGTGATGACTCTCGTCAACTGCCAGTCCTCAGCGAGGAGTTGCTCAAGAATCTCATGTTCTATTGTCATCTCTTACCTAGTGATGGGTGTCATAAAGATGGCAGCAAACGTTTTTAAGTTCGCTTGCGATATAAGTGTTCTTCAAGGATCGTCGGCATCTTAACACCAGATTTTGCTTCAGGCAAGCAGTAGTTGCGGCTAGCATTTCTTTCGTCTCGATAACAGCTTTTTTCTTGATGCCATACTAACCCGAAGCGCAAGCGAGGGGACGTGAGAGCATGCCAGCTTGCCGCCCTTCGCTCGCGCTTCGGGTTAGTATGCGAGATCCGGGTCTCTAAAACTCAGCCAACCCTGCCCCATCGGTCGCAATACAGGGAATCGTCGCTGGTTTCAACCCGTTGGGACGATAGTAAAGCTTGGCTAGTGCCTTTTGAGTGGCTTCGACTTTGTCGCGATGGACCAAGATCATGATACAGCCGCCCAGTCCGGCTCCGGCCAATTGGGCGCCCACCACGCCCGGCAGCGAGACGGCAACATCAACCATGCGGTCGATTTCCGGCATACTGCAACGGTAATTGCCGGGCTGCATATAGAGTTGCGCGGCAAGCACGCGGCGCGGATCTTCGCTGGCCAGGTACGCGATCAACTGCTGCAAGTATTGGTCCGTGCAATTCTCTTCCAGCGGCACATAATCGCCGTTCGAACCGTCCCCGTTAGAATTTACCCCGTTAGAATTTAAACGTGTAATTCGATCGCCGTCGTGGCTGACCTTCATCAGCCGGCCGAACTCGTCGATGCGATTCTCTTCGAGCAAATCCACACAAATCTTACTGCGCATAATCTCG
>CAZISU010000423.1:0-5768 GCA_964541935.1 uncultured Planctomycetaceae bacterium
CCGTCGCCTGGTCGACCGGGCCATGGCTTCCATCGTGCGGCAACGCAAGCCCGACTTCTCGTATTGCTATGGCGAATACCTCAAGCACCGCCCCATGCGTTACATCAACCGTCCCGGCGGCAGCCTGGGCCGTTCGCAGGCCTGCAACCTGGCCATGCATGTCTGGGGCGACAAAAAGACCACGCTCGACGTCATGCGTGTGTGGCTCGACCGCCTCTTCGCCCGCAACATGTGGCTGGACATCGGCCGCAAGCGGCCCATCCCGCACGAATCGTGGATGCAGGTGGCCGGCTATTTCTACTACTACGGCCACTTCTACGCCGCCGGTTGCATCGAGCAATTGCCGCTCGAAGATCGCCCCTATTTCCAAGGCCACCTAGCGCACATCCTGATCCCCTTACAGGAGAAAGACGGCTCGTGGTGGGATTACCCGCTCTACGACTATCACCAGCAGTACGGCACCGCCATGGCCGTAATGTCGCTGGTGCGTTGTCGGGCTGCGGAAGCTGGCAAAAAGTAACCGGGTATTGGAGCCGGGTGCCATGCCCACGCTTGCCGTGGGCATGTGAATCGAGCTAGTCGGGTGTTTATAACAGCCCGTTGAAAAACTACTATCGATATTGATCTTGTTAGCCGAGCCGCTTGCGGCCGCTTGAAACGTGCTGAAAAATCAGAGCTTTATAAACGGCCTGCTAACATGGCCACGCAAGCGTGGACCATGGCACCCGGCGTCTCAAGTACGACCTGTAAGTGTGGTCTATGATACCCCGACTATTGACAGCCCCAGCAAAGAAGAGTAAATTGCACACGGGTGAACGGTATAGCTCGTAGATCAAATATCGGTTCCAGGTCCTTGTTCCGAGGCGTCAGATCTTGCTATACGCACTAATGCGGTTTTCCGCAGCGCTCTGACCTGTTTGGGCATGCCGTTCGCCCTTTTTCTTTGTTCTATGCCAAATGATTAGGGGCATTTGATGAGACTTGGCGTGAGTTTGTGTTGGGATTTCAGCATTGCAGTGAAAGCTTTTTTGCTTGCCTACGGTTAAATCATGAATCCATCATCGCGCACTCCCGAAGGACAGCCAAACCGTTGTCCTGTCTGTAAAAATGAGCTCGTAATCGAGGCCTCCCGTCCCGCAAACGATGCACCGTGCCCACACTGCGGACATCTGCTTTGGTTTAGTCCAGTTATCAAGAGCGAGAATATGACCAAAACACCACGTCTCGACAAAAAGGGCGTTTTGGAGACTCTCTTTAAAACATGCCGATATGGTCCGAGAGGGATAACTGAACGGCTGTTTGAATACTTACATAAATAGATCGCTGATCTCAAATCAATTGTACATGGTATAAAAATAGGAGATTTCCCATGAGAAATGTAGTTCTTGCACTGCTGGTATCGTTTGTGGCAAACACCGCATCGGCGGAAGATGATGCCAAAGTAGCCGCCCTTGAAAAACGGGTGCAGAAGCTGGAAAAACGCGTTGCGGAACTCGAGGCAATTGTCGCGCCGGTTGTGGCGAAAGCTCAAGCTGGGAAAATGGTCGAACGGCAACGCACCAAGGCAAGAGAGCGTATGCGCAAGGATTCGGCCGTCTACACCCGCGAGCAATTGCGTGAGATAGAAAATCTCTACCAGGTCGCAAACCGCAAGTGGCGCAGCCAGGAAGGCAAAGACAGTCTCAAGCAACTCATCAAAAAATTCGACAAAGCCAACCGCACCGGCTGCGCGATGCTCTATCTGGGGCAAATGAGCAAGGGCAAAGAAAAACAGAAATACCTGCAAAAAGCCATCGACGACTTCAGCGACTGCTATTACGGCGACGGCGTCCAGGTAGGCGCATACGCCCGCTTGCATCTAGCGTATTACTATAAGGAAAAAGGGGAAGACAAGAAAGCGGCAAAGCTGTTCGAGGAAATCGCCAGCAAGTATCCCGATGCAATCGGTCACAACGGGCGGCCTCTTTCCGATTCGATGAATAAATGAAACTCCGTCGCACTGCATCCATCTAACGAAGAATGAATCATCCCATGAAGTCACAAAAGCCTAAGTTATCGACCCAGCAAAAATCGTCGCGGCGCAAGTTCCTGCAGCAAGGAGGGGCCTTAGTAGCAGCTTCCGGGCTGGCAACGGGCATGAGCGTGACCGCACTTGCGGCAAACGAACCTCCCGCGCAGCCAACCGATCTGCGTGAGGAAATTTTCGCGAGGGTCTGGAACACGCCGCTGGTCGATACGCACGAGCATCTCTTCGACGAACGGGACAGCTTATCGGCGAAAGAGGACTGGACGGTGCTTCTCTCCGGCTATCTGGGCGCCGATTTATTAAGTGCCGGGATGCCTGCGGCCTTGCACCAACGGTTTTATGCCCAAGGGCCGTCTCCTGGGGAGAAATGGAAAATACTGGCGCCTTATTGGCCAGCCGTGAAGAACAGCGGCTACGCGCAAGCGGCAAGAATATCACTGCGAGAACTGTACGGCGTCGAGGAGTTGGGGGCCGATACCGTCGACAAGGCACAGGCCGGATTCATGGCCATGCGGCGGCCCGGCTTCTACCGGAAGATTCTATGCGAGTTGGGCAAGATCGAGTCCTGTCAGGTCAATTGGGCCTATTCCTCGAACAACCGCTCCGCGCAGTTCTCTGCACCCTTCCACGAGTCTGAGATGCCGACGCTGTTGATGCAAGACTTGAGCCTCAACTACATGTTCGCCGGGCCACCCGATCTGCGGACGCTTGCCAAGCCCACGGGCATCGCGGTGGCCGGGCTCTCCGACTGGCACAAAGTCATCGATTGGTGGTTCAAAAAGTATGGGCCGTATGCCGTGGCCGTGAAAACGCAAGACGCCTACCGAAGGCAAATCGACTACATACCAACCCCGGCCGAGAAGGTTGAGGCTGTCTTCAAAAAGAAGGCCGACGGCCAAGCGATTACGCCCCAGGAACAGAAGTCACTTGAAGACCATCTCTTCTGGTACGCAGTGCGGAAGGCCACCGAGTGCAACTTGCCCGTGAAACTGCACACGGGCTATTTTGCCACAACAAACGCCATGCCGCTCGCGCGGCTAAGGGACAACGCCGCCTCGGCCTGCGACTTGTGCCGGGCCGCGCCCGCTAGCCGTTTCGTGTTCATGCACATCTGCTATCCTTACTACGAGGAATTGATCGCCGTCGCCAAGCAATACACCAATGCCTACATCGACATGTGTTGGGCTTGGATCATCAACCCCCTGGCCGCCAAAGACTTTTTGAAGAAGTATCTTGTCACAGCCCCGGCGAATAAGATTTTCACCTTCGGCGGCGACTACTTAAACGTGGAACAGGTGCTGGGACACGCGCTAATGGCCCGCCAAGGTATCGCACTAGCGCTGTGCGAACTTGTAGAAGAGGGATGGCTCAGCCTTGCAGACGCAATCGAGCTTGTCGATCCAATCATGCGCGGCAATGCAAAACGCACGTTCCGGCTCGACGAAAAAGAAGCAACCCTTCGTAACGCTCCTTGGCGACTTTCATGAATTAAATCCGCTAGACCGGTGTTTGCAATTGTCCGGCCCTGACAAGGAAGCACAAAAGCCCCCAGGCACATAGCACCAACACCGACGGCTCCGGAACAACCTGAATCCTTCGAACTCTCACCTCGGGATGACCGGCGAAGTGCCAGGTGAAGTTGAAATCTGTGGTTTGCTGCGATGGGAATTGCAGTAGCAGGTCGTATCCGTATTCGGATAGGAAGGGGTGAGAATCGCTTGACCAGAGATACTCGGCTCCGGAGGGCTGCGATAGCAACTCGGCGATGAGGGCGTCGACTTCGTCTTGGGGGCCGGCCAGGTCCAGCATGAGCGCCACGCTGTGATCTGGCTCGTCGACGGTCACATCTATGTGGCCCAGGTTTGAGTTTGCCCAGGCGTAGCTCGAATCGGGATCCAGGGCCGGGTCGGTGGCGCCGTAGTACTTGCCCAAAACTATATCGGACGACGTGGAGGCATAATCGTCGCTCACGACATCGCAGACTACGCGGAAAAGGTTGTCGGAATCGCGGTTCCACTGGTTCCAGTTCCAGCCAAAGGGCACCTCGCCCGCGAAGTAGACGCGAGAGTAGAGCTTCTCGCAGAGTCCGTATTGGCCCGCCAGTTCACAGTCACTCGTACCCTGCGAGGAAGCGCCGACCGCGTGGCCGGGCCAGTCGGGCGTTTGCAGCTCGCGGATCGTGTGCCAGCTTATCCCATCGCTGCTCCACTGCGTTACGGCGGTCGTTTCTTGTGGGCTGTCGATAATGCGAAACAGCGCCAGCGTGTCGCGGATGGAAGCTCGGGTGACGCGGAAATTTGTGTTGGAAAAATCGAAGCGGAATTCCAGATAGGCGTCCCTCTCACCCGACGCGGCATAGAAATAGGGAACTGGATCGGGCTGACCGATGGCGTTGAGGCGGATGTCGCAGCTTGTGGACGCGTCGGCAGCGAAGCGGGACGAATCGACCATCGCCTGGGCGTCCAACTCATAGACGTATCGGCCCTGGGGCGAAATGTCGCTATCAGTAAGAACGATCCCACATGTGTCGGCCGATCCGGTCACGAGTTTGGCACGATATGTATTGTTTCCGGGACCGCGGCAATAGATGTAGGTATCGGCGCCGATCTGAATCATATCGGATCCGTCGAAGCTCATCCCGCCGTGGGTTTGCGGCAGCACGTTGCCCAGCGGACATTTCTCCCAATTCACAAGATCTTGACTGCGGACGATACCGGTCGACCACTTGGCCGTGGCATAGGGAGGGTTCGTGCTGCCCTCGATGGCCATATACCAATAGTCGCCCTGCTTGATCGGCCGGCTGCGTTTGCCCATCGTGCCGGAATCCCAGCCGCTCAGTTCGGTGGGGATGATAGGGTCGTTGCCGACACGCGTGAGTGCCGTCATGTCGGTCCCCACGGCCAGTCCGATCTGACAATCGTCGCCATCGTAGCCGTGATAGTACAGATACCAAGTATCTCCCTGTTTGTGCAGCGAGGGTGTTCCGTTGTTGACACGTTCGAACGAACCGGGCGAAGTATCGTGCGGAAGGATGATTCCCTGCTTGGTAAAATGCAGCCCGTCGTTTGACGTGGCATAGGCAACATCACCTGGCCCGCCGCCGCCATAGTTGGCCGCCTCATAAACGAGATGGTAGACGCCGACCTCATCCTTCATAACGCTGGAGAACGCGGCCATACTATCGTCGAAACTGCCCGCCGCCCCAGTTTCCAGCACGATCCCCAGATCGCTGAAGTGGACGCCGTCGTACGATTTTGCCAAGCCCGTGCTATAGCCATCGTCGATGTAATAGGCCTTGAAATGGGGATCGTCGGGCGAGTCGTCCCAGAACATGGAGATGAAGTGCATGCGCTGCACATCTTTGGCAATTCGAATGGGCTCGATCTGGAAGCGTGCCTCACCGTCCCAGAACGCGTCAAGCGACACGGCCTCGGCCGGCTGCGCCGCGGCCATAAGCACAATAAACACCGCAATCAACCGGCAAAACATGGCTGGGGTCTCCGAGTTGAAAGATTCGACACGATTCCACATTCTTAATATGACAGAATCGGACGGTAGAAATCAAGTCAACAACGGGCGAACGGCATTGCCTGCAACCCAGCGTTACTCCCTTTTTGTCAAGCAAAGCTGACAATAATCTGAAGGAAGCCCATCAAACTCCCCCGCCGCTTATTGCCAAGCCGCCGCAAACTGCTATTATTGGGCTAGTAGATCGCTTGTGATTCCAGTTCAGCTTTTTCAA
>CAZISU010000424.1:0-5758 GCA_964541935.1 uncultured Planctomycetaceae bacterium
CGACACAGATGCCACGAATAGTGCCCCCGGTGGGATCGACGGCACGTTTGTCGGCACCGCCGACGTATCAAACGTGACGGGCGAATATCTTAAGGGCACCGGTGCTTTGAAACTGTCCCACGATACGGCAGGCGGAGACTACGTCAATATTCCAGGAGCGGCCATCCCGACCTATCATCCCACGGCTTTTACCGTTACCACTTGGTTCAAGTCGGACGAAACTCTGGGAACACAGGCTACCGACTCTCGGCAGTTCCTCTGGGAAACAGCGCCTTCTTATACCAGCGGAGCGGGTATGGCCACAGCGGATCATCAAATCCAATGGTACATGCAAGGCACCCCAACCATAGGTAAAACAGTGCAAGGCGGCCCAATCAACGACGGCCAGTGGCACCATATCGCGATAGTTTATGATTATCCTAACGGCGTCGTAGACTACTACCTCGACGGCGGCGAATTTGGTTATCCAAACACCACCGAAGTGGCCGGCATTCTTACCCAACCCACCAGCAGCATGAATATCGGCAACCACCGCTCGGGAGACGGTTCGCGGAACTGGAAGGGCTACATCGACGATTTCGCCATCTACAACGGAACCATTGACGGGGCCGGAATAGCAGAACTCTACAATGGCACCAAAACACCCTTAGACGTGACGGTAACCGATGGTCCCCCTCCACCACCAGATATCCCCACCAGTCCGCTGCAGGCCTACTGGAAGTTCGATAGTGACTATAGCAGCACCGTCAACAATAGTTTTTATGAGGGGACACCTGAAGGTGGCAGCTATACCAGCATTTCAAACACTGCCGGTGAGTTTGTCCGCGGCACTGGTGCTTTGAAGCTAGATAGTGGACCAAGCTCAGGTGGCACCACCTATGTGGATATTACCCGCGAACTTGCCGATGCTTCACGAGATCGTCAGGTCACTGTTTCAGCCTGGTACAACTTCACCGACATCAGTAGCGACGGTTCAGATTCCCGCAACGCTGTTTACGAATCAGCACAGACTTATGGACTTTCCTACGGACTGCGAGATGCCAGCGGAGTCCGCGACGGTGAATGGTATTACGAGTTATCCGGTACCGGTAATGCGGTCAGTGACACCACCGGTCCGGTCATTACGCCGGGCGAATGGAACCATATCGTGATGATCGTGGACATGGATGCCGAAAGGATTCAGTACTATCACAACGGTGAACTCATCGACGACGCAACGACCAACGGCTTAGATATTGCCAACATGGACGGTTTTCATATCGGCAACCACCGTGCCGCCGACGGCAGCCGCGACTTCGACGGTTACATCGACGACATGGCCGTCTTTCACGGTGCGCTTTCGCCCGAATCCGTGACCGAACTTTATAATGGAACGAAAACCCCGGAAACCGTAACGATTGATGCAGGATTGCCTGATTTCGTTTATGGTGAGGTCGTAGAAGAGGGTTGGACGCTCACACGGACCGTGGATTTTGAAAATGCCTCCGGAATATCCTTCAACACGAGCGAAGGTAAAATTTACGTAGGACGACGCAACGCCGAAGCCGAAGGCGGAGGCGTGTATACGATTGCGTCCGATGATACCGTCGAGTTGGTTGTTGCGGGGCCTAATCCGGCTGGCGTTATGATCGATCCCAGTGACGGCGATCTTTTCGTATCAGAAGACAACTCAGGCGATATCTTCCGCCTGGGATCTGGTGAAACTGTGCGTGCCGAGTGGATTACCGAATTCGACAATCTTGACGATGACGACCCGGCCGGCATGGCAATCGTGCCCGACTCTTATACGGGCGGTCTAGTATCCACGGGATCGGCCCTTTCGGTCGACCGAGGCTCGGGCGGCTACGAAGAAGTATGGATTTGGTCGCTTGATACGGCCGAAGGCGAAACGACCTTGGTTTCAGACTCCGACGCAGGCGATGGTGTCGGCAACGTCTTTATTGACCTAGCCGACGTGGCCGTTTCCAATACGGGAATCTATGTAGCCGACGCCGGCGCAAATAAAATCTACGAGATTACTGCCGCCGACACCGTCTCAGAGTTAATAACCTCCGAGACGGTAGATGCCCCTCGCAGCATAGTTGTCGATCCCTTGAGCGGTGATTTGCTTGTCCTGACGGGCTCGGCTGATGTTGTCCGTATCGATACGGAAACGGGCGAAGTGAGTCTTGTCATCGACCACATCGGCTATTCCACTACGTGGGCCAACATGTTCATCACGTCCGACGGCCAACGCCTGTTTGTCGCCGATGCTGGTTCGGATGCCGTTTATGAATTCGCCTTTACCCCCGTAGATCGCTTGCCCGGCGACGCTAACGGCGACGGTGTTGTCGATGATGATGACGCCGCGGCCCTCGCCGCCAACTGGCTAGGAACTGGCAAATACTGGAACCAGGGCGACTTCAACGGCGACGGAATCGTAAACGATATAGACGCCACGATTCTGGCCACCAACTGGCAAGCTACCAGCGGTTCCGGCGCATCAGTACCCGAACCGGGTGTACTGGCATTGCTGGCCACCGCGTTGGTCTCCCTATTGCTTTGCGGCCGACGCAAACGTTAATGTGTAAATGAACAAGCCACGCGGTGCATCCGTGACGCACTACGTGGCTATGTCAACACGGCGGAGGGCACCCCACTCGGGTGACCCTCCGCTGTCATTTAATTAAAAGAAAATCGTTATCTGAATATTTATCGAGGAACGGCCATGCGTTGCCACGCAGTAGTATTGTCAGTGTTTTTCATTCTCATATCCGCCATCACCACTTCGACCCAGGCGGGATTGACCGAGTATTGGGCATTCGATACTGATTACGGCAATGCGGTCGCTGGAGGACACACGGCCACGGCAGTGGGAAGCGGGCTGAGCATCTCCGCCGAATCAGCTCGCGGCAGCGGTTCATTGCAAATCTCGCACAACACCTCAACGGGCGACTATCTTCATGTGAGCGATCCGGTTATACCAACTTCCAATCCCACCGCATTTACAGTCAGTACCTGGTACAAATTCGACGGATCACTCGGCACGCAAACCACCGATGATCGCAACTTCCTCTGGGAAACCTTCCCGTCATATACGACAGGCGCTGGGTTAAATGACACCGGTGGATCGCGCGACATCGAATGGTTTTACGCTACTGTCGGAGGCAGCATTTCAAATACCGCTGGCCCCATAGTAAACGATGATGCGTGGCACCATACGGCCGTTGTATGGGATAAACCAAATAACGTGGCCACTATGTATCACGACGGGCAACAGTTCAGTAGCATAGCCATTGGCGCCCAAGAACTTTACCAGCCCACCGCGGGCCTCAACATAGGCAACCACCGAGCCGGCGACGGTTCGCGTAACTGGCAGGGCTACATCGACGATTTCGCCGTCTACAATGGCACCCTCGATGCCGCCGGCGTCAACGGGCTATTCATCGGATCATATACGCCGCAGACAGTCCCAGTAACAGGGCCGCCAATTGATGAACCGATTCCAACCAGCCCTCTACAGGCACATTGGACCTTCGATAGCGACTATTCCAGCACCGTACATAACGACATATACCAGGGGCAACCGCAAGGCGGATCATATACGAACATTACTAACACCAGCGGGCAATTCATCCGCGGCACCGGTGCCTTGCAACTCGATAGCGGACCGGATTCGGGCAATGCAACATACGTAAAAATCCCCAACGAAGTGGCCGACGTAACACGCGACAGGCAAATCACTATTTCCGCCTGGTACAATTACAGCGACATTAGTAGCGATGGTTCCGACGAGCGCAACTTCATCTATGAATCTTCGCCCCCCTATTCGCTTTCCTTTGGACTCCGCGACGATGGAGGCGGCAACCGCGACGCTGAATGGTGGTTCGAGGGCCTCAGTAGCGACACGTCCGGACCGGCGATTACCTCGGACCAGTGGAATCATGTGGTAATGGTTTTGGACCAGGATTCCAATCGAGCTCAATTCTATCACAACGGCGTGATACGTGACGACATCCACGTCGGCGCCGCCGAATTGCCGCAAATGTCCAGCTTCAATATCGGCAACCATCGAGCGGGAGACGGCGCACGCGACTTCGATGGTTTCATCGACGACGTGGCCGTCTTCCATGGAGTTTTAGACGCCGACGGCGTGGCCGGGTTGTACTCTGGTTCGCTCACTCCCGAGACCGTGCCGGTTCTAGACGAAATTCCCCCGCCGCCCCCGGTCGAGGAACCGGCCCCCTTCGTCGAAGGCTCGTGGACCATGGTAGTTTTGCCCGACACGCAACTATACTGCTACGAAGCCAACGCACATATCTTCAACACCATGACCCAGTGGATCGTCGACAATAAGGACGCCCGCAACATCCAACTGGTTATGCACGAAGGCGACATCACCAATAGCGACAACGTGGAGCAGTGGACCTATGCCAAGACGGCTCTTTCCAAGCTCGACGGTGTGGTGCCGTATGTGCTCACGGCCGGCAATCACGACTATCATCTCACTAATCGCTCCACGCTCATCGACGACTTTATCAGCCCCAGCGATAATCCGCTCAACGATCCTGCCCAAGGCGGTATTTTGCTGGGCCAATATGTCGAAGGTCGCCTCGACAACTCCTACTACGAAATGACCGCTCCCGACGGTCGCAAGCTGCTCATCATATCAATGGAATACGGCCCCCGCCAAGAGGTCGTCGATTGGGCCGATTCTGTTGCTGCTCAAGAAGAATTCGCGGATCACACAGCCATAATGATAACCCATGCATACTTGTACAACGACGACACGCTTTACGACTGGGATCTCTACGGCAGCAGCCAGGTGGCCAACCCGCACGCCTATAGCGCGGTCGCGGCCGACACGCACGACGGCCAGGAGCTATGGGATGAGTTGATCGGCATCAACGGTAACTTCGAAATGACATTTAACGGCCATGTCATCGGCGCCGCACAAACAGACGCAGACGGCGTTGGATATCTGGCCAGCGAAGGCGTAGACGGCAACATGGTCCAGCAGATGCTATTCAATGCCCAACATCTAGCCGGCAACGGCGGCGACGGTTGGCTGCGTCTGTTGGAATTCTTGCCCGACGGCAAAACGGTTCGCGTCAAGACATTCTCGCCCTATCTCGACGAGTCAGGCTGGCCGCAGTGGCGCGTCGACGCCGACGATTGGTTCACTTTTGAGCTTAGTGCTCTAACGAGATTGCCTGGCGACGCCAACGGCGACGGCATTGTCGATGACGACGATGCCTCGATTCTGGCCAGCAACTGGCTTGGAACGAACAAGACCTGGACCGAAGGAGATTTCAACGGCGACGGAATCGTCAACGATGACGACGCCACGCTCCTGGCCACAAACTGGCAAACAACAACCCCGCCGGAATCCGTCCCGGAACCGGGCGTTTGGGCCTTGCTCATCGCCGCGATGGTTTCACTTGCGACATTGACTAGACGACGTCGGTACGGATAGTGAGAAATGCGGCGGGCTTTTTACTTGCGTTTCCTCGACTTGTTTTACACAAACCGGAGGTAGCCAAACAAAAAAGGTTGACCCCCTGCCCGGCTGCGACTCCAACCATATCCGGCCGCCGTGCGATTCCACGATCTTGCGCACGATTGTCAGCCCCGCTCCAGTTCCTTGATAGTTTTTTCGGGTGTGAAGTCGGCGAAACAGTGCGAAAATATCCTCGTGGTATTTCTTTTCGATTCCGATTCCGTTGTCTTTGACATACAGGGTGGAATTCAAATCAGCCGTTACGCCGATCTCCACCCG
>CAZISU010000425.1:0-5745 GCA_964541935.1 uncultured Planctomycetaceae bacterium
GAGTTGCCCCTCAAACACTAACCCGAAGCGCAAGCGAGGGGAGAATCGCCGCTAACGCCAACTCCCCGCCCCTAATCCGGGTGGATTTTCAGAAAAATCTCAATTTCCCACACCAAACCATTGACCCAAACGCCGAAAAACGACTACTGTACTATCTAACTAGTACAGGGAGCACGATATGTTTTTTACTATAGACCCCTCCGGCGGACTGCCTATCTACGAACAGGTGGTCCGACAGATCAAATTCGCGGTGGCCGGCCAGGTCATTAAGGCCGGCGAGCTGGTGCCCTCCGTCCGCGAGGTAGCCCGCCAACTCGCCATTAACCCCAACACGGTGGCCCGAGCCTATCGGCAATTGCAAGCCGACGGCGTGCTCGAACCCGTACGGGGTACCGGACTACAAGCCACCGGCGGTGCTCTAGAGCTTTGCTGCCGCGAGCGTCTGGACCTCATCCGCCAGAGGCTACACGAAGTTTTCACCGAAGCCCGCCAAAGCCGGCTCGACAAGCAGGAGATCCGTCGGCTTGTAGAAAGCGAATTGGCCCAAACAGAAAAAGAAGAGGTGCAATCATGAAAACAGAAACTGAAATGAGCATGGAAACAGATTTTGGATCGGAATCACATCAGCAGTCCGTCATCCAACTCGAAGGGCTCTCGAAATGCTTCAAGTCGAACGTGGCTTTAGACCGCGTTTCGCTCGAAGTGCCGTCTGGCGTGGCCATTGCTCTGCTCGGAGAGCACGGGGCAGGGAAGATCACCGCCATTCGGATCATGCTGGGTCTACTCGACGCCGACGACGGTCACTCGCGGGTTTTGGGCTTCGACAGCCGCACCCATGGCCTGGAAATCCGCCGCCGCATCGGCTACGTGCCCGAGCAGCCCACGCTCTACGACTGGATGACCGTCGAGGAAATCGGCTGGTTCACGGCCGCCTTCTACGGCAACGGCTTTTTACTGCGTTATCAACAACTCACCACCCGCTTCGAACTGCCCGGCCGCCGCAAGCTCAAGGCCCTTTCCAAAGGCATGAAAGCGAAAGTCTCCTTGTCGCTGGCCCTGGCCAACGACCCGGAACTCTTGATCCTCGACGAGCCCACCTCCGGCCTAGACGCCCTCGTGCGACGCGAGTTCCTCGAAAGCATGGTCGATCGCGCCGCCACCGGCAAAACCGTCTTCCTCTCCAGCCACCAGATCAACGAGGTCGAACGCGTAGCCGACATCGTGGGCATCATCCGCGACGGCCACCTCATCGCGGTCGAACGTCTCGAACGCATGAAGGCCGAAATCCGCGAGGCCACCATCACCCTCGTCGATGGCGTAGGCTCGCTGCCCGACCTGCCCGGCCGCACAATCATGGCCGAACGTCGCGGTCGCCAATGGCAAGTCCTCACCTGCGACGCACTCGAATCAGACCTGCTCGCCCTGCAAAGCCAATCCTCCATCCAAGCCGTCGACGTCCGCATCCCCACACTCGAAGAAATCTTCGTAGCCTACATGAAAGGCGACCGCGCCGATTCGCTTACGAAGGGAGACACGCTATGAATATAGCCATTTTCCGACGACTGCTTTGGAAGGAATTCCGCCAGCAATGGGCTTTTTGGGTCGCTACGGCTCTGATTATTTTAATGATACTTGCTTTGGCCAGTATTGTGGAATCCATGTTCCAGCAAAAGACTGATGATTTTTCTTATCTAGGCGTGGTTCTTGCCCTTTCGGCGTTTTATGCCTTGGGGTGCGGGGCCATGCTGTTCGCCGGCGAGCACGAGGCCGGCACATTCGAGTTCCAACGCAGTCTGCCGGTTACCGCTTTTAGGGTTTTTCTAGCGAAGGTCGTGTTCGCCATGGTTGCCATGGTAGCGATGGCCTGTGTATTGTCAGTTGCGGCGATTTTGGCTGATCAGTACCGTGGACATTCGCTAAAAAGACCCGTTGCGTGGTGGGAATGGTGCTTGTTGTATGGTTATGTTCTCAGCTTGGCATTTCTTTGGGGGATGCTTTTTTCTCTGTTAATCAAGCGGGTATTGTTGGCGACATTTCTGGGCGCGGTGGTTGGGCTTCTCTGTTCAGGCCTTGGCAGGGTTTTTGTGGGCGATGTGATCGACGACTATTTCCCGAAAACCGTCATCTTATTTTTATTCTTTCTCGCCGACTTAAGTGTGTTGATTATTGCAAACATTTGGCTGGGGCGGCGATGGTTCGGGGCCCGTTCGTCGTACATAGGTCGCGCCGCGGCCAGATGGGGACTCACCGACTCCCCACTTGCCGCCCTCGACGACGAAAACATGCAAACCCCGCGAACGTCGACAATCGTGCGCCGACTAGCATGGCAACAGTGGCGTTTTTCTCGACTCATCATGGGCACCATCGTGCTCGCATGCGTAACGCTCTTTTTGATGTCCACATGGATGTTGTTCACCAGTTTCCCGCATACTGCCTCTTCCAATGATTTCTATCAAGGCTTGGGAAAAGTATCCCTGTTCCTAGCTTGGTGCATGGTCACATTTTTCGGATGCTCAGTCTTTCTCGGCGACCAGCGCGGCCACAGCGTGCGATTTCTCGCCCAACGAGCGGCCCGACCGTTACACGTGTGGTTCAGCCGCCAGATCGTTTGGGCAGCACCACTCTTGTTGATTTTCCTCGGCTTCTTGCTCTTTTGTGTGTTCTATTTCTTTCGCTTCATGGTGGATGTCGTACCAACCATTACACAAGAGAATACTTGGTACCAATGCGTGTGGTGGGTTTTAGGACATTTTTGGCGAGGCGTCATAATTCAGCCCGCGGAATGGCTTGCGATCATAGCCCTCATCTTCGCCGCCGGGCAATTATGTTCAATGCTATTTCGCAGCAGCCTTCTGGCCATGGTCTTCGGACTCACACTCAGCGCGGTTTGCGCTGCCTGGATCGCCTTCATGATGCTCTTGGGAATCAGCCCGCTTTGGTCGGTGCTACCAATCGCTATCGGAATGTTTTACGCCACATTGCTACACACACCCAACTGGATGCGCGACCACGTCGGCTGGCGACAGTACCTCCGTCTGACCACGGCCGCTGTTATGCCTATCATGGTCATTCTCGTAGCCATCCCCTTTTACCGAGTCTATTCCATCCCCGGCGGTGGACCGGGTTTCGACGTAGCGGCCTTCAACCGCCCCGAAACCCAAGCGGAAAAAGCGACCGTGGCCATGTACCACAAAGCTAGCAAGCTCATGGAACCTAATCCCCAGGGAGAGCCGGGGGTTGAAGCATCGCAATACGATCGGCTCAACGTCTGGAACCTGAAAGTCTCCCAGGCCGAGAAAGAGTCGAGGGAAAAACTAAAGGCCGAAGCGACTACTTGGATCGAGGCCAACCAGGAAGTCATCCAACAGGCCCTTGCGGCCAGCCGCCAAGAGTCATGCGGACAGATCGACCGCCAGAGCAAATTTCCACCTACCATGACTTTGGCTTTCCTGCTCGTGATCGATGGCCACCGGCTTACCGGGCAAGGCAAACTGGATCTTGCAGCGGAACGATATCTGGGGGCCTTGCGAATCGCTTCACACCTCGGCCGCGGCATAACCTTCCGCGGTGGAGAAATAATCGAAGGACGAGCCTACGAAGGCTTGCGCTACTGGTCCGCCGCCCCCGGGCAAACCCCCGCCCGCATCAAGGCCGCCATCGAGCAAATCGATGCCATTGCCAAAACCCGCCCCTCGCGCGACGAGGCAATCAAGACCGAGCACACAAATATGCGGTCTGTAATCCAGGGTAAAAACACGGGGGATGGACGTTCCTTCTCTGATTTTCATGGAAACTGGCTAAGTTATAAATGGAATTCATTGCCTTGGGAAAGAGCCCGCTTCCTACGCATGCTCGACCGAGCCACGGCCCAGGATTTGGAATCGCTAAAGAACATGGGCGACCCCGCTTCCTTTCGCCCAGGAATGACTCCGCAGTTCTCCTCCTTGCCATCGCAGTTGATAGAGAGTTCGCCCTTCGGTGGAGTGAACTTTTTCAAGAGGTATCACGAAGGGCCGGGATACTTCGGCCAGATTGCCTTCTACGAGTTAAACACCAGAACCGCGCGGCGGGCAACAAAAATCATCCTAGCCCTCATGGCATGGAAGCTTGAACACGGCGAATTGCCAAAAACACTTGACCAACTGGTCGGCCCATATTTTAAAACACTGCCAACGGCACCGCGAGCAGGAACAGTTTTCACCTATTTCCCCAAGGGCTTGCCAAAAAGTATTTGGGCATACCCCCCCCAAGCCGGCAATTACGCCCCACACAAACGAGAACAGTTCCGTCCTTACTTTCCCTTGCTGGTGGTTTGCGAAGAAGCATACACAGAAAGCGGCGGACGCAACGTGGGGCCATACTCGGATATACCCAAATCCCTTGGCAAACCTGGGCCCGACGACCGCATAGCCGTCGGCTTCGCATTTCACATCCCCATTAACGTGCCCCAAGAAAAATAAGAAAAGTAGGATGCGTCCGCGACGCACCACCGCAGCGCATAAACTCTCCCCCCTCCCATCAACCGTGCTCCAAAACACACCCTGGAACGCACCACTATCCTCTGGTAGAATCAGTAAAAGCGGCCGACAACAAGAGCCGCCATGCCGATCACCCCTCCGCCCTCCCCGAGGATACCACCGTGTCTTACATCCCCTTCCCCAAGCTGTTTACCCCTTCGTTCCTGGCCGTTTTGTTTTTATCGCTGAGTTCGCTTGCAACAGCCGACGATATCCCCACCGCAGTCCTCCGCAAAGCAGCCCACGTAACTCCCTCGCCCAAACAACTCGCTTGGCAGGAACTGGAGTTCGTCTGCTTTGCCCACTTCGGTGTCAACACCTTCACCGGCCGCGAATGGGGCGACGGCACGGAAGACCCCAACGTCTTCAATCCCACCCAGTTTGACGCTCGCCAGTGGGTCAAAACCTGCAAAGCGGCCGGCTTGAAGATGCTCATCATCACAGCCAAACACCACGATGGCTTCTGCCTCTGGCCGTCGAAGCATACCGAGCACAGCGTGAAGAACAGCACCTGGCGCGATGGCAAAGGCGACGTAGTCCGCGAGGTTGCCGACGCCTGTCACCAGTCCGGCGTCAAGTTCGCCTTCTATCTGTCCCCTTGGGACCGCCACGAAAAAACCTACGGCACCGACGCCTACAACGATTATTTCAAAAAACAGCTCAGCGAACTCCTCACCCAATACGGCGACGTGGCCGAGGTCTGGTTCGACGGTGCCTGCGGCGAAGGCCCCAACGGCAAACGTCAGAAGTACGACATGCCCGGCTATTTCGACGTCGTCCGCAAGCATCAGCCCAACGCCGTAATCGCCATCATGGGCCCCGACGTGCGTTGGGTCGGCAACGAAAACGGCCTGGCCCGCCCAAGCGAGTGGAGTGTGATTGCCAAACCCTACAAACAAATGGCCAAGGACCTGGGCCACCGAAAATATCTCGTCGACGAAAACGGCAACGCAAAAAAACTCATCTGGTATCCGGCCGAATGCGACGTCTCCATCCGCCCCGGCTGGTTCTATCACGCCGAGGAGGACGACAAGGTCAAGTCGCTCGCGCATCTGCTCAAGATCCATTACTACTCGGTCGGCCGCAACTCGCTCTTGCTGTTGAACGTACCGCCCGACCGCCGCGGCCTCTTCCACGAAAACGACGTGGCCCGCCTCCGCGAATTTCGCCAGGCCTTAGAACTCGTAAAACTATTGTTTCCTGAATTACTGTTTTCGGTTATAGTTCT
>CAZISU010000426.1:0-5735 GCA_964541935.1 uncultured Planctomycetaceae bacterium
GCGGTTATTAAAACCGGCAACGGCCCCGACCCCATGATGATGTGGTTTCCACCCAAGAACTGAGTGCGTCATCGGCCTGTTGCAAAGTCATGCCGTACTGAACTGACCAGGTAAAACGGTCGCGACGGAGCCTTGTATGAAGAGAGTTTACTTGAGCTTATCGACGCTGATCTTTCCTGAGCTAAGTACTCGCCTCAGCGGCAAATGCCTGCTTTCTCGGCACTTACACACTTATGATTGTCAATGGTAGGGGTGTTGGGCGGAGTGGGCCGCGATATCTGGACGCTTCCAGGCGAAAAAGCCGCTTGCCGCGGACTCGGGGCGTGTACTAGAATGGAAGCTGGGGGACGAGTGTTTCGCCCGCTGTTTCCAGTCTTAACTTTCGAATTGCTTTTGTTAGCGGCGACGCTTGCCGTCGCGTTGTTCGGCATGCCAATCAACGCGGGGACAAGCCCCGCCGCTAACCCGGAATTCCGAGTATGACTAAGCGCTAGTGTTGTGTGCCGAGGAATTTTCATGAAACGTGTTGCGTGCCGATGGTTGATTTTAATCGGGCTGCTTGTGGCGATTGTGTTTGCCGGCCATGGAGTGGCCGATGCCGGACTGGTCGGCGTGGAACCCTTGCGGGCGGCCATTGAAGATCTGACTAGTACCTTTGGCAACCGCTATCCGTCGGGCGAGCGGTACATGGCGCGGCTCGATGAAATCGAACGCGCGGCTGCCGCGAAACCTGATGCTGCGAAACTTAAAGCTCTGCAAGCGCGGCTGGAAGAACTGCGGCGCGAGGCACTGATTGCCAACCCGTTGGTTTCCGCGCAGCCGATGATCTTTGTCATTCGTCAACAATACCGCACCGACCATCACAGCACGGCAACCTTGTTCCAAACCGGCGAGGTCAACACGCACGCCTTCGACGGCGGCGGGGCCATGAAGTCGATCGATTTTTCGAAGGGCCTCAAGGGCAAGGTCACGACGCTGGTGGATCTGCCCGAGGGCATCGCCCGCGACCCGGACGTCAGTTTCGACGGTAAAAAACTCGTTTTCTCGATGCGGCGCGACATCGACGACGACTATCATATCTATGAGATGAACGTCGACGGCACGGGCCTTACGCAGTTGACCTTCGGCACGGGTCTGTCGGACGTCGACCCCATCTATCTGCCCGACGGGCGGATTTGCTTCGGCTCGACGCGCGACTTGAAGTATTGCCAGTGTTTCCGCAACGCGATGATCAATCTCTACGTGATGGACGCCGACGGGGCCAATATCCGTCAGATCGGCCGCAACGCCCTGCCCGAGGCCCATCCCGCGCTGATGCCCGACGGGCGAATTCTTTACGACCGCTGGGAATACGTCGACCGCCATTACGGCCCGTCGTTCGGGCTGTGGACCATGTACCCCGATGGCACGCAGCAGTCGCTTTACTACGGCAACAACGCCTGGTCGCCGGGCGCGATCAACGATGCGAAGAACCTGCCGGGCACACAGAAGTTTATCGGCATTTTTGGAGCTTGCCACGATCGGCCCTGGGGCGCGATGGTGATCGTCGACCGGCGTCGCGGTATGGACGGCACCGAGCCGGTCGTGCATAGCTGGCCAGCCGACATCAGCCGCTACATGAGCGACAACAAGAAATTCCGTGGAAACAACGACGTATACAACCCCAGCGCCACGCAAATGTCGGCCAGCTCGCACCCGTCAACGTGGCAGATTGACCTGTTCAAGTCGCTGAAGAGGAAGTACGAAGACCCCTATCCGCTTTCTGACAAGTACATTCTCTGTTCGCGCATGACCGGCCACGGCGAGCAGACCGGTCTGTTCCTGGTCGACACGTTCGGCAACGAAATCATGTTGCACCAGGAGGGCCCCGGTTGCTACGACCCCACGCCCATCGTGGCCCGGCAGCGACCTATGTCGCTTCCCGCGCGGGTGGACTTGACCGAGAAGAAGGGCCGTTTCTACGTGGCCGACATTTACAAGGGCGGCTGGATGGAGCAGGTCCCGCGCGGCACGATCAAGACCCTGCGCGTGGTCGAAGCCCCGCCCAAGCGGTTCTGGACGGTGCAGGCTTGGGGCTATGACTCGCAGGTCTCGCCAGCCATGAACTTTAACAGCACCAACAACAAACGTATCATCGGCGACGCGCCGGTCGAGGCGGACGGCTCGGCATATTTCGAGGTCCCGGCCGACAAGTTCCTCTTCTTCCAGGCACTCGACGCCGACGGACGCATGGTGCAGTCGATGCGCTCGGGTACGACCATCCAGCCGGGCGAGACGGTGGGCTGCGTGGGCTGCCACGAAGATCGTCACGACTCGCTGCCGGCCAAACTTGCGCACATGCCCACGGCCATGCGCCGCCCGGCGAGCCAACTCAAGGACTGGTATGGCCCGCCGCGGGAGTTCAACTATCTGACCGAGGTGCAGCCGGTTTTCGACAAACATTGCGTATCGTGCCACGACTACGGCAAGGAGGCCGGCAAGGTGTTGAACCTGGCCGGCGACCTGGGCCTGTTGTTCAACACGTCGTATCTCGATATCCGCCGCCGCTCGTCGTTGCGTTGGTTCCCCGAGCCTATGGACGCACCCAAGCGGCTGGTCAAGGTGGTCGACGACGGCCCGCCCGAGGTTCTGCCGGCCTACGCCTGGGGCTCGCCCCGTAGCCGTCTGGCCGAGGTCATTCGCGGCGAGCATTACGGCGTCACGCTCGACCGCGAGGACATCGACCGCGTTACTACCTGGATCGACATCAACGCGCCTTACTACGGCACGTACGCCAGCGCCTATCGCGACAACCATTTTGGCCGCGCGCCGCTGGACCCGGGCCAACTGGCACGGCTCGTGCAACTCACGGGCGTTCCGCTGAACAGCGGGCGCATGGGCGCCGAAATGCGGGGCTCGCAGGTGAACTTCACGCGGCCCGAGCTGAGCGTCTGCCTGGCGCGTTTTAAGGATAAGAACAACCCCAAGTACAAAGAGGCCCTGGCCATCATCCGCGCAGGGCAAACCATGCTGGCCAAGCAGCCGCGGGCCGACATGCCCGACTTCAAGCCGGTTTGCCAGCCCGACCTGATCCGCCTGGCCAAGCACGAGTTCCAGACAAAAATCGAAGCCGAAATGCGCCAGGCCATCGCCTTGGGCAAAAAACGCTACGAGAAAGACGACCGCCAGAAGCAGAAAGAGACGCTGCAGCCTAAGCGGCATCGCAACTCATTAGTAGGCGGGCCCATGCCGTACGTCGACCTGAGCGGTGCGTTGGGAACCGCCACGCTCGACAACGGGCGGCTGCTGATCGACCACCGTTCCGGCAGCGGCGGGGCCAAGACCGTGGGTCTGGACCTAAATTTCAAGGAACTTGTGGGCAAAAAGTATTCGCTCAGTTGTCGCTTCGAGTTCAACGCCACCTCCAATCCCCACAGTTGGTGCGCGCTGCGGCTGGACGAGCGTAACAAGAACGAAGTAGTGGGCGGCGACCTGGAGTTCCTGGCCCGACGCACCGGTTGGTGGCGGGTCTATTCGCACGGCAAGGAAATCGCCGGAGACGATACCTCGCTACCGGCCGCCATGGGCTACGACGTGCAACTGCTGATCGACGAAACCAGCACGCCGAAAACCTACAGCGTCGTCGTCGACGGCAGCAAGCTGGTCGACTCGGCCGCGTTCACGCCCAGCAAAGTCAAGAAGCGATTCGTGGCCCTGAAGCACTACGGCTACGGCCCGCAAGACGGTTATCGGTTCGACAACCTCATGATCGCGCCGCTGCCGTTGCCGGCCAAGCCGCAAGAGAAAATTGGTGACAAGGACGGATACCACGACAGCTTCAATACCAAGGCCGCGGCTCGCGACATCAACGCCGAGTCCGGCCCACCGCGACAATCCGGCGCTCGCCCGCTGGCGCGCAGCACATCCCTGAGCACAGCGGAGGGCGTGGTAAAGGCAGAGTTGAAATCCCCCCTACGCCAACAGGTCGAAGCCGATTGGCTCCGCCAAGATGCCATCCGCCCCGTGCCTTATAAGCCCACGCTGCCGATCAAACCGCACGAAGACGCCGTAGGCGCCATCGACGAGTTTAAGGACGGCGGCTACGGCTTCCATACGGCCGTGGAGCAGAACCCCTGGTGGCAGATCGATCTGGGCGGCCGGGCCGTCGATCAGGTACACATCTACAACCGTTGCGACAAGTTCGCCGAACGGACCGACAGCCTCATGGTGCTCGTCTCCAGCGATGGCAAGACGTTCAAAAAGGTCTACCAACACGATGGCACGACCTTCGGCGGCAACGACGGGCATCCATTGATCGTGCATCTCGACAACATCAAGGTCCGCTTCCTGCGTCTGCAACTGCCGGGCAAAACCTGCCTGCATCTCGACGAGGTCGAGGTCTATTCGGTTCCGCACCCCTATCCGCACGACCATAACTTCGCTCGCCATCGGCCGGTCACGCAAAGCAGCACCAGCGAGAATTCCACGCGACGTCTGCCGCCAACGGCGAAGGTGGCCGACGGGCGCATGGCCGCCGAGGTGGCCGTCGGACGCGGGCGGCTGCTGGCCGATAACCTCGATCAGATGGGCGTCGATATCGGCACGCACAGAGACGTGCTCGACCGCATCGAGAAACGCTTAAAAGAAATGCCGGTCGGGGCCGCGGGCAAGGTCAAACGCGATCTCTCGCTGGAGGCACGTTGGGCGGTCCGCGATATGGCCATGTCTAACCCATTGCTGGATTTCGAGGACATCGTTTTCGTCAAACGCAACCGCCCGAAAATCAACCACATGTCCGACCAGTACTACGGCTGGTGGCAGCGGCCGGGCGGCGGGCTGTATGTCTTGGAAAACTTCAAAAGCGATCAGCCCAAGCTGCGCTGTCTGAGCAAGGACCTGCCACCGGGCAATATCATCCGCCCCGACATTTCCTACGATGGCAAAAAAGTCTTGTTCGCCTACAGTAAGTTCTTCCCCGGTCTGAGCGAGCAAAAGAACAAGCTCGACAAGGCCAACGTGCCCGAAGATGCCTTCTACAGTCTCTACGAAGTCAACATCGAAGGCAGCGGCCTGCGCCGCCTCACAAGCGGGAAATACGACGATTTTGACGGCCGGTATTTGCCCAGTGGCGAAATTGTTTTCATCTCCACCCGACGCGGCCAGCACGTGCAATGCACCAAGGCTACCGCAGCCGCCAGTCTAGCGGGCACGCAAACCGATGCCTATCTGCGTTGTGGCGGCACGGTCGAGCGGCCCATCGCCGTTTACACGTTGCACACCATGGACGCCGAGGGTAGCAACCTGCGTCAGATCTCGCCTTTCGAAATGTTCGAGTGGATGCCCAGCGTCGACAACTACGGGCGGATCATCTTCTGCCGCTGGGATTACCTCGACCGTTACAATATTCCATACATGAGCCTCTGGTCGACCATGCCCGACGGCACCAACTCGCGGGCCCTGTTCGGCAATTTTACACACAACCCGATTTGCACGTTCGAGCCGCAGGCCATCCCCGGTTCGTCGAAGTTGATGTTTACGGCCTCGGCCCACCACGCCGTAACCGGCGGCAGCCTCGTAATGGTCGACACCAATCGCGGCAGCGACGGCGGTTCGCCCATGACGCGGATCACGCCTGAGGTGCCTTTCTCCGAAGTGGAAGGCTGGTCGCCGTCGTACTATGTCAATCCGCACCCGCTCTCCGAAGACCACTACCTAGTCGCCTGGAGCGATATGCCGCTCTTGAGCAAAACCTCGCC
>CAZISU010000427.1:0-5731 GCA_964541935.1 uncultured Planctomycetaceae bacterium
CTTCGACAACCTCGCTGTCGAGGAACCAGCGGAACAGGTCGATCCAATGCACGCCCAGGTTGTACATGGGCCCGCCGCCGCTCTTTTTACGCTCGAGCATCCAGGATGCATTGCCTTCGATGTAACGATGCAGCCCGCCAGCGGCGCAGCGGCCTTCGCAACCCACGATGCGGCCCAAAACGCCCGAGTCGATAATGCGTTTCATCTCCCGACAAACCGGATGCAAACGCCACATGTAGGGCGTGCTGAAATAGACTCCGCCGGCCTCACAAGCCTCGACTACGCGGCGGCAGCCCGCCGAAGTGTTGGCAACCGGCTTTTCCACCACAACGTGGACATTCCGCTCGGCGCAGGCCTCGGCCGCCGCCGGGCATTCGTCGTGAGGCAGGAAGATGTAGGCCAGATCGATGTCTTCCTCGCACAAGAGCTTGGACCAATCGGCATACGCCCGAACTCCATAATCGGCCGCAAAAGCCCCACGCAAGGATTCGTCCGCGTCGCTGACAGCCACGACTTCAGTTGCGTCGGCCGCTTGAAAATGCGGCATATAGTCACGTGGGTGCAGGTGGCCTAATCCAATGATAGCAACCTTTAGCGGCTGTGGCATTTTTGTTTCTCCGTAGTCCGACTGTTTGACTTTGTGTGATTTGCCATCTGTCCTCTAAAACTTCCCATCACGAGACTCGAAGTGCGTAGGCTTTCCCAATGTCTGGCCGTCTTTTAATATCCAATCGGCAATCCACTGCATCATGTGGTCAGCGTCAACCGTGGTTTGTCCTAGTTTTTCGTATCCCAGAGAGCCGTTACTTAACAGAGCGTCGCGGGCCTCTTCACCGACGAAGTCGACGGGTTTGCCCAACAGTTCTCCCAGTCGCAAACACGATTTTCGCACGCTAATGGTCTCGGGCCCCACCACATTGAAAATGGCGGCCGGCACGGACACATGATCCAGTGAGCGCAAGATCATGGCATTGGCGTCGGTTTGCCAAATCACATTGGCATAGCCCATGGCCAGGTCGATAGGCTGCCCCTCGTGGATTTTTCTGGCCAGGTCAACCAGCACTCCGTAGCGCATTTCGACGGCGTAGTTCAAGCGAATGATGGCTGTGGGTGAATTCAACTCATCGGCATAGTACTGGAACACCCGCTCGCGGCCCAGGCAACTGGCGGCATATTCACCAATCGGGCCGGGCTGGTCGCTTTCGCGGGCCCCGCCGCTGTCGGCCGGCGTTAGCGGGTAGACGTTTCCGGTGGAAAAAACAACCATCCGCGAACCCGCATAGCGTCGTGCCACGGCGCCAGGCATAACGGTGTTCATGATCCACGTCATGGATTCCTTGCCCGTGGTGCCAAACTTCATTCCGGCCATGAAAACCACATTCTTGGCGGCGGGCAAGGCGGCCACGGCGTCCGCATCCAGAAGATCGCAGCGAATCGTCTCGACTCCGTCGCGGTTGAGTTCCTCTTGCAAGGAACCGGACGAGAATCGCGAGACGCCGATCACACGGCGTTTGATGCCGGCAGCCTCAGACCCGCGTACCGCCATGTGGGCCAGCGTGGGGCCCATCTTTCCGCCCACGCCCAGCACGATAATATCACCGTCGAGCCGGCCCATACTCTCGACCACGCCGGGAGTCGGACGGCTGAGAAGCTCTTCGAGGTGTTCGACATCGCGAATTACGGTGGGGATTGCCGGATCTGATTCGCTCATAAATTGCACTCCTGAGAAATTTTTTTCATTTTGCCCGCAATAATTGCTTCCGTCAAGCGAACAGATTAAATAGAATGCCCTAATACAAGAATAAACGGAGGTCTGCCATGACAGAAGTCTTCAACAATACCGGCTCGCTCACAATAGTGCTGGCTTTTGCGGTCCCCATCGTGGCCATCATCGGCGGCTGTATTACCGGTATCGTCAAGATGCTGATCAAGCATCGCGAGCGTGTAAAGATGATCGAGAGCGGGATCCATCCCGATTACCCGCCGGATGAAGACGAGGAAGACATCTAGACGCTTAACAAACCTGGAACGTAGCAGGGGCCGCGGCGGTTGAGAAGAACGAGGACAGGTCGTCATGTTGAGGGTATTCGCGGCGGTAGTCCTCTTGCCAACGAGCTAGAAAAGCGTCCATTTTTTCCGCTTCAACCAGCGCCCACACGCTGCCGCCGAATCCGGCGCCGAAGGCCGAGGCAGCAGCGCCGCCAAACTCTCTTGCCCGCGCGGACAGATAAACGGTCTCGGGTACCTGATTTCCCAACCAGCGATCTGTAAGATCCTGCGAGCGGTCGACCTGACGCCCAAACTCTTTCAAGTCTCCCCTGGCTAGTGCGTCGCCAGCGGCCGGGATGATCTCTTCGCTTTCGGCCACGAACTGCCACAGACGACTGCTGAGCGAACGGGCGTTAAAATCTTCGCGACAGGAAGAATCGGCCCAAGTGGCCAATTTTTCGCCCGCGTTGGTGACGGCGGCTAAGGCTGCCGCCAGATGCGGATCGTGGCGGCCGCTCTTTTCGTTCCAAAGCTCGACCAGGGCCGATGCGCGGCGCGAGGCGGCGTTGTACTTCTCTTTCGCTTCGCCGGTCTTTTCGGCAACCACGCCACAAACGCCCACGGCAAAGCGGTACCCGGCCGGAATGGGCACCATGCGCTCGAAACGCACGGGACAGTATGAATACTGGCTAACCTGCCCCGGCCGGCCGCAGATAATGGCCGTGTGGTCTTCACTGCCACCAAACGTGCCCACACCGCGGTCGCCTTCCAACGAGCCGAAGTTCTGGCCGTTTTCGATCGTGCCCAGATATCCGGCCAGATCAGTGAGGCTCTTGATTTCGCTACGGTATTCGTCGCGCTCGGCCAAGCGATTGACGTGGGCCAGCGAAAGGAACACGCCGATCATCATGGCGCTGGAGCTACTCATACCGGCGGCCGGGGGAAGATCGCTGGCAAAAGCTATATCGGCACCCGCCGAAATGCCGGGAAAATTCCGCGCGATGCGGCGGGCCACGGTCATCGGATAGTTCGACCAATGGCCAGCGGCGGGCAGCAGGTCGGGATCGAGTTCGAAATCGGTCGATTCGCCCATCTGAACGGCAGTGACGCTAACGCAGTTGTCCGTGCGGGGCGCGACAACCACCGAAAAGCCGCGTTCGGCCGCAACAACCACCGTCCACCCGCCTGAATAGTCGGTATGTTTGCCCAACACTTCGATCCGGCCAGGCACGAAAAAAGCACTCCGCTCGGCATCCGCCGACAAAACTTCGGCCGCCTGTGCAAACAACTTGGCGCGGACCGTGGCCGCTTCCGCATCGAGGCCGGCGTCGTGAAGGCAATCGGCCAAAGCGGAAATATCATTCAACGAACCGCCGTAGCAGAGATTCTTGCAAACTGCGTTTTCACAAGTTGGACTTTCGGAAGCTGGGCTTTCGCAATCTGGCCGATTCAAAGCGAGACCTCCGTGCCGGCCAAACAACGGGTAATCGCGGGCACGTCGTTGCGGCTGGTCAGGTCCAAGACGGGCGCCTTAACGGTAATCGCGCGGAACTTCTCGCCCAGCTTTCCGATCGAATGCATCACGGCGTCGGGAATTTCGTATTCGCCTCGCGCCGAAGGACCAATCGCCCGGCAGGACTCGAAAATCGAAGCGCGGAACTGCCAGCAGTTCATGCTCAACCAAATCGGGCGCGGCAGAGCGGCCCAGGTTTCTTTGTTGGGCTTTTCGACGATCCGCTCCAGGTTACCGTCCGCATCGACCAGTCCCACCGCAAACGTCAGCAAACGCTCTTCGCTGAGATTGCTTTGCGAAACCATGCTCTCGAAATCGAAAAGCCCCACGCCAGAACCATCATGCTCGCGCAACTGCCGCATGGCTTCCAGCGGATAGTGGTTGTCGGAGTTCAACATGGCAAAGGTATCGCCGTCGGCGAACTTTTCGGCCGCCAAAAGCGCGTTTGCCGTGCCCTTGGGTTCCTCCTGCACGGCGAACTCGATGCTCAGACGCTCTGGCTTAATCTCTTGCCCGTAATACCGCCGCGTGGCATCGTGCTCCGGCCCGATCACCAAACACACGCGTCGATAGCCGGCATCGGCGGCGGTCGACAATACGTAGTCCAAGAACGGCCGGTCGATGGGAATCAGGGCCTTAACACCCGAATCGGCCACGGCCGCCTGCCGCTCGTCCAGCCCAGCCGAGTCGTCGTCGCGTCGCATACGCGACCCCATGCCTCGGGCAAGAATAACAACCTTGTCGGGAGCTTGCGACGCCATAGTCTTCTCCTATTCGCTTTCTCGTTCGCGTTGTTCCCGTTCTTCCCGTTCGTGGTCGGCGATAAGCCGCGCGAAGAGACGCTTGATATCGGCCGCGCCGCCGATGGTGACCCCTATGGACATCAGCGCGAAACCGCCCACGCCGAGGACCAGGCAGATCTTCCAAAGGGTCGCCCAAAACCAAACGTCTTCGATTGTGCCTGTTGCAAATAACATTATATATATCCCTTATGTGAGTTTATTCCGATTCGGAAGCCGAGCCATCTTTACGGTCGGGGAACAGCAGCGACCCGACAACCATGGCCAGCATCGTGGCAGCGATGGTGATGAGGCCGACGCGGGCGCTAGAGACTTTCCAGATTAAACAAAGATAATTCTCGCCATCGGGCAATAAGCGATATACCTCGGTCACGCCCGGCACATGAGTGAAGAAGTTCCATAAGCCGTCAGATAAACCGCCGAGCCCCGTCATTAAGCTTCCCACCCCTTTTTGCACGGGCGAAAGGCCCAAAATCGCAAAACTGCCCGCCAAGAGCGATAAAACGGCGCCTGTCGAACTGGCCCGCTTCCAATAGAGCCCGCCGAATAAGAGCGAAAACGCGCCGGTGAAGTAAATGGCGCCGGTAACGGCCATGTAGTCCCAAATGTCGTCGTTGCCCTGGTACGTCATGCCCCAGATAAATACATATACGCCAATGGCCACGATAAACGAACGGGTCAAGATGATTCTTGCTCGCGGCGTGAGTTCTTTCTTGTAAAGCGGCGCGACCACGTCTTCGGTCAACACGGAACTCCAACACAAAAGGTAGCTATCGTGCGTCGACATGAAGGCCGCCACCATGCCAGCCGAAATAATGCCGATCATAACCGGAGGAAGCAGGCGACCAAGGAAAAGCGGCATGGCCAAGAGATTGTCCATGGGCTCGACCGCCGGATCGGTTGGAAAAAACGCCTCCCGCAGGGTATCGTTCTGAGTGATGAAAACCATCGCGCAGATACCCCAGAAAAACGGCACCAACTGGCGGATGAGATACGACAGCGAGGCCCAGGTATACTGTTTCTTCACGGTTTCCGGGCTTTCGGCCGACAACGCTCTGGCCACAGACGTGGGCCAGACCGCGCAACCGACTATGCCCAAGAAGAACATCCAGGCCATATATTCATATCCGAAACCGGTCTTATCTGAGTCAATCGTGGGATTGAACCCAGCGGCTCCCATCTCATTATAAACAGTGTTGAAGATATTGTCCCAACCAAGATGCAACACGGCCATGATAGTTGTGACCACCAGGCCAACCGACAAGACGACGAACTGCACGTAGTCGGCCAACACGACCGAGAGCATGCCGCCCATGCAAGTATAGATGAGGACCATTGAAAGCAGGAACGTCATAATGGCCGGCAGGGCCCAGGTTTGGTCGGAAATGCCGGTTATGCCCACCAGAAACATGGCGCCGACCTTGAGGAA
>CAZISU010000428.1:0-5718 GCA_964541935.1 uncultured Planctomycetaceae bacterium
CGCGGCTATGCCTCGACCTTATCGGTGCAAAATGCATTGAGCGTTTCTTGCAGTTGTTCGGGCAGGAACGGCTTGGTAATGAAGTCGGCGGCGCCTTTGCGAATGGCCTCGGAGATCATACGCGTTTGGTTCAACGCGCTGACTACGATGACCTGGGCCGAGGGATCGTAGTCTCTGATCTGTTCCAACGCTTGCAGGCCGTCGGTTCCCGGCATGACGATGTCCATTGTGACAAGGTCGGGCTTCTTTTCTTTGTACAGGCCCAAGGCCTTGGCTCCGTCGTCGGCTTCGCCCACCACATTCCATCCGGCATCGGAAAGGATATCGATAATCATGCGGCGCATCAGCATCGAGTCATCAACAACTATCACGGAACGGCTCATCAGATTCAACCTTTGCTTAGAGGCGGAAAAACATCAGTGGGCAAAATGCCAGTGGACGATGTACCAGTGGGCAAATATGTATCTATGGCAAGTATAGAATACCGAGGGAGACAATATATTTGCAGAGTTGCCCGGGTGTAAGTTTCAGCGGCTTACGGCGTCGGGAGATTCGATGCAACCGGAAAAATTGCCGCAACTGGGCGAAAGCAGCCCGAATAATCGGCACCGACGGCATCTCCATCAAGAGCGTGTCGCAATGGAAACGATGAAGCATGGAGGAAATGCTACGTTGGTGTGTAAAGACCCCGTAGCAAGCTATATTTGGCTGTGAACGAATATGGAGATAAACGATGGAACTAAATCGCAATCATTATTTCTCGCTGGGGTTGGTGATTCTGTTTATCGGGATCCAAGGCCGCATGGTTTATTCGATAGAACTCACGCCACAATGCGTCAAGTTTTTGGCCGATAAAACAGGCCACCCTATGGCCGCCGCGATCAAGGCCGCCGACGCAAACGGCTCGGGCGAGACGGTTGCCCCGCCCAAGACGATAGTCTTTCCCGAATATGCGGGCTGGTGTTCGCTCTCGATCGGTGCGGTGCTTATTTTGCACGCGCTGGCCATGCCGAAAACGTGACCGGGGCCGCATTCGAGCGGTCCCCTATGTCATGGATGTTATTGGGGTGGCAATGCGTTGCTAGGGTGTAATCAGGTTGTCGCGTACGAGTGCCGAGGTCTTTTCCGTCTGCACGGCTTCGCCGGAGGCCGGTTTCCCCAGCAGGTTGTCGACGATCATATTGGCTTTGCCAGCGACGATTTCGATGGGGCGCCAGGCGCCCGCGTCTTTTCGGTCGTTGCGAATGAGCGAATCGGAAACGCGTGCGAGTTCTACGTTCTTCATGAGTATACCCAGGCTGTCGCAGTCGATAATCGTGCAATTTGTGAGGTTCACGCGGCGGCAGTTTTCCAACACCAACCCGGCCGGGGCCCGTCGTACGTCGTGGATGTGCAATCCGCTCAGGGTCATGTCGTCGCAGTTCTGGAACGATACGGCATTGTCGCATGTTTTCTCGGATCGATAGCGGGGATTGCGGCCGAAGACGTTGGGGCCAACGACCACGTTGGAACTGTCGCTGACGTGGAGATCGTATTTATAGCCTTTCCACATGGTGTTGCCGACGATGCTGACTTCGCAGGCCTTTTGGATGTCGATGTTAGTTTCCACGTCGCTGAGCACGTTGTTGGCGATGGTGATATTGCCCCACGACCGCTTGCCCGGCTTGCCGTCTTTGTCTTGAGGTGACGCTCCGATGAAGCGGACGTTGGCCGAGTTCGGTCCGCCGGAATGCTGGATGGTGCAACCTGTGATGGCCACTTCGGCCGTTCCGCCTCGGCTGTTGGCGCTGTCGATCAGCACGTTGACGGTGTTGCCTTCAATGTCGCAGGTTCCGATGTGCAGGTTGCGGACTCCGCCGCCGCGGACGACGATGCCGCCGCCGGGGTTGTAGCTGATGTGGCTGCCCACGACGTTTATCTGGTGCAGGTCGCAATTGTCGAGGTATAAGCCCACGCCGCGGTTTTTGTAGAGGTGGCAGTTGCTGATGATCGTGTTACGGTTGCGGATGGTCAGGCGGATGGCGTGTAGCGTATCGCGGATGGTGACCTTGTCGACGATGAGTTTGAAGGTGCGGACGGCTTCGATACCGAGCGCCTGTTCGTGCCGCCCGACGATTTCCAGGCCCTCGATGATAGGCGTCCGCTCGTTGAGGTAGATGTTGGGCTTAACCGTGTGCGGTGATGCCGTTCCACGATGGGTGCCGACGAGCCTAATTGCTGGCCCCGGCCCGTCCATCACGATCGTGGCGGCGCCGCTGCCGCGAATGGAGGTGAACCCCACCTTGTCGAATTCGACCACGATCGGTTTGGTGATGCGGTACACGCCGCGCGGCAGCAGAATGTCGCCCAGGCCGGAATCAACGGCTTTTTGCAAAGCGGCCGTGTCGTCGGTTTTACCATCGCCGCGGGCGCCAAATTGGGCGACCGTTTGCAGCGGTTCGGCGGCGGTGAGGTCAAGTGGCCAGGCAATTGATACCACGACCGAGAAAACAAACGCGGAGAAAACCAACAACTTGTTGAGCGAGGAACGACGTTCGAAGCGATACATGGTCTGATCTCCATGGCAGGAAGGTTAATTGAACACAGGCGAGTTTACGGGCCGAAGCAGCCGCTGGGCAGGCATGATAGGGGGGATGGTTAGGTTTTTGCGAGGATTTCGACAGATTTCAGTTCGGTCACACAACCTTAGCAGGGAAATGTCAGGATAACAATTTTGTTGTTGGATTTCAATTGCCTGCCCATGCCCGCCCATTTTATGAATTTTCAGTTTTCCTGAAAATGACGAAAATGACATAGGGCCAATTGATCGGGCCAGCGGCTTCATGGTAGAATGTGAAGTTCTGTTTTGTGTTTTTACTAAATGAACCGTTACGGAAAACGCCCCTTACAATGCACCAATCGCCACGGCACACGATCACGGGCAGTTTGACGAAGATAAATCCGGCCCCGTCGTCGATGGGGTTAGCGGTTTTTGCCCTCCTGTTAGCTGCCATGACCGCGACCGCATCGGGCGGCGATTGGCCCATGTGGCGTTACGACGCGGATCGCTCGGCCGTCTCGCCACATGCTCTGCCGGACGTGTTGCAACCGGCATGGAGCCTGAAGCTGCCGCCCTTGCAGACTGCCTGGGAAGACGCGGTCAATCAGGATCGCATGCCCTTCGATCGGATTTACGAACCGGTTGTTGTGGGATCGACGTTGTTGGTGCCATCGAACCGCAACGACAGTCTCACGGCATACGATACCAGAACGGGCCGGCGCAAGTGGCGGTTTTATGCCGACGCACCCGTGCGGATGGCGCCGGTCGCCTGGCGAGATCACGTTTACTTCAGCAGCGACGACGGGTATCTATACTGCCTGGCGATTGCCGACGGCCGCTTGCTTTGGCGCGTGGCCGGTTGTCCTAGCGCAAATAAGGTTTTAGGAAACGGCCGCTTGGTTTCCGCCTGGCCTGCCCGTGGCGGGCCGGTGATTCGAGACGATACGGTTTACTTCGCGGCCGGGGTGTGGCCGTTTATGGGAATTTTTATTTCCGCGGTAGATGCCGATAGCGGCCGTGTCGTTTGGTCAAATGAAGGGCTGGGCTCACGATACATGAAGCAGCCGCACGGCGGTTCGATTTCTTTTGGAAGCATCGCGCCGCAGGGCTCTATCGCGGCTGGCGAGGACGAATTGATTGTGCCCGGCGGCCGATCGGTTCCAGGTTGTTTCGACAGGAAGACGGGCCAATTGCGTTACTTCCATCTCAGCGGCAGTTCGGGTGCCAATCGGAAGTTGGAAGGCGGATCGCACGTTTGCACCAGCGACGATTTCTTTTTCAACCATCGTGGCCTGGCCACGTCGATGTACGAGAAACAATCGGGGCGGATGATTCAGGTCTGGCACGGCACTACCTATCCGGTTCTCGACGGCGACACGTTTTATCTGTCGGGCAAAAAGATACTCGCCTACGACACCAGCAGCTTCGCCAAGACCGAGAAGGGTAAGAAGCGCGACCGCTGGCGTCCCAAGCAGCTATGGCAACATGAGGTCGACGCCAGAGGCGGCCTGATAAAAGCCGGCAACCGCCTCTACGCGGCCGGGAAAGATAGTATCTCGGCCATCGAGTTGAGAAAAGATAAACCGCCCAAGACCGTTTGGACAAAGAAGGTTGACGGTAGCCCGCGACGATTGCTGGTCGCCGATGAGCGTCTGTTCGTGGTTACCGACCAGGGGCAGATCCATGCTTTCGCTGCGGAGAAAAGTGAAGCCAAAACCAACGATGAACCCGCAGCGATGGCGGCCGAGTCGCAGGTCGATGCGAAACTGCTCGAAAAGATTCTGGCCTCGACGTCTATCGAGCGGGGTTATTGCCTGGCGTTTGGACTGGGTGACAGCGAACTTGGTAACGGGGGACTGGGCAATGGGCGACTGGCCGAGGCCGTGGCCCGTGGGTCGTCGTATCGCGTAGTGGGCGTGGATGCCGACGCCGAAAGGGTTGAGCGGCTGCGGCGCCGTTTCGACGAAGCAGGCATCTATGGCACGCAAATTACCGTTCACCGGGGCGAGCCGACAACGTTTGCCGCGCCGCCCTACCTGGCGGCTTTGACGATTGTCGGAGATCTTGCGGAGATAGACGCCCAGACGATTAAGAGCATCTATCGCTCGATGCGTCCTTATGGGGGCGTTGCCTGGCTGGTGGCCGGAGACAAGCAGCGGTGCGAAACGCTCGTGCGGTTGATCGAGAAGTGTGGCCTGCCGGGAGCGTCGCTTCGGGAAGACGACGGATACATTGTGCTCACACGCGACGGCCCCTTGCCCGGCTCGGCGTCCTGGACGCATCAGTACGGTAACGTAGCCAACACGGCCAAGTCGGACGACACGCTGGTGAAGCTGCCCCTGGGACTGCTTTGGTTCGGAGGCAACCGGCATAAGGATATCTTGCCGAGACACGGACACGGCCCGCCCGAACAGGTCGTTGCTGGGCGACTGTTTGTAGAAGGCACGGATTCTCTCACGGCTCGCGACGTTTATACGGGCGTGAACCTATGGAAACGATCGTTTGCCGATTTGGGCACGTTCGGTGTCTATTTAGATAAGTCGTACGATCCCAATCCCATGTCGACCAGCTACAACCAGAGACACATTGTGGGGGCGAAGGCGCGGGGTACGAATTTTGTCGCTACACCCGATCGGATTTATATGATCGTCAAGAGCGAGTGTCTGGTGCTCGATCCGGTCAACGGCAAGACGCTCGCCAAGTTCACGTTGCCTGCTGATGACAAGAAAAAGAACGCTTGGGCTTATATAGGCGTCTACAAGGATCTGCTTATCGCCGGCGATGGGTTTGTGAATTTTTCCAAACAGTTGGGTTCCAAGCCCGGCACTTGGGACAACTACGATGCAACGACCAGTCGCGGGATTGTGGTTATGGATCGACGTAGCGGCCGGGTGCTGTGGAGCCGCAAGGCAAAGTTCGGCTTTCGCAACAACGCCATTGTGGCCGGAGCGGATAAGCTGTTTGTGATCGACGCCATGCCGGCTTCCATTAAAAGCGTGTTGTCTCGCCGTGGCAAGGCGCCCGAGGGCAAGCCCATGCTGTGGGCATTAGACGCGCGTAGCGGAAAACCGCTCTGGTCGAGCAACGAGAAGATCATTGGCACCTGGCTGGGGTATTCCGAAGGGCACGACGTGCTCTTGCAAGCCGGGCGGGCATCGCGGGATATGCTCCGCGGTGAG
>CAZISU010000429.1:0-5714 GCA_964541935.1 uncultured Planctomycetaceae bacterium
GATACCATCATCGGCTACGAACTGGCAAAGGCCACGGCCGCCGAGCTTGGTTGTTTCGTTGCTCCCGTGGTTCCCTACACTTTCTCGGGTGGTGAGTTGGCCGGAACGCTCAATGTTTCTCCGCACATTGCTTCGCTATACGTTCGCGATATCTGCCGCAGCCTGGCCCAATACGGCATGAAAAAAATCATTGTCTTGTTCGGCCACGGAGGTTCTGAAAACCTTCGCGACATCAAGGAAGGGCTAAAATACTTCCTCTGGCAAGAAAAGGCCTTTGCTGAGCTGACCTTGGCCGCGATTGACGTCTTACAGCCCAGTAAGACGTGGAAAAAGCACTTCGAAAACCAGGATTATCACGCCGCTTTGGTCGAAACGGCGGTGATTATGCACCTGCGTCCCGATCTGGTGAAAGATGACCAACCCCGCGACCCCGAGCCTTTCGCCACGATGCTCATGGAGGATCCCGATAAATATCAGGTCGCAATTAAACACACTCAGAGTGAGTGGGAAATACCCCATGTTAGCCAGAGCAATGACGTCAAGATAGGCGTGATGGGTGATCCGGCCGGTGCCACCGCAGAAATGGGCCGGGAACTCTTCGAAGAGTGTATTGAGGGCTTGGCAGAGATGATTCGAAAGCTCTAATGTTGCGTTTCCTAATATAGTTAGCGGCGACGCTTGCCGTCGCGTTTTTTGTGACTCAACGGCGGGACAATCCCGGCGCGTTCTCTCCTTTTGTAATGGCCAAGCGCTTGACACCCCTCCTTTCGGTTGGGTATCATGTCAGCACTGCTGTTTTGGATTAATCTCATTCGGTTCCTGGGAGGGGAAAATGCCGATCTCTGTTCGTTGTCCAAAGTGCGGGCATGGTTACCAGTTGCGTGACGAGTTGGCCGGCAAGCAGGCAAAGTGCCGCTGCGGCCAGACTTTGTCTATTCCCGTGGCAACGCCTCTGACGAGTTTGCTCGACGAAGAGCACATTGGCGATGCGCCCGATGGCATGGCCGAAGCCATGCCGCCGGGCCCGGTCGCATCTCGTCCGCAGCGCGGACAATCCTCGCCCAAATTTGGCGCGGGTTTTTCAAAGAAAAAGAAACATGGCAAAGACAACACAACAGTAATCATCGCATCTGTTGCCGGCGGGGTTGCCGTTTTGTTCGTCGTGCTCTTGGCGTTCTTTCTTTTGAGCGGCTCGGAAGACAAACCCGCGGCAAGAGTACCTCCGCCACCGACTGCCGCCCCGCCCGCGGTTGCCAGTTTACCCGGCCAGGCCACGCCGCAGGAAACGTTCGAGACATTCAAGCAGGCCCAGGTGGCTAAGGATTGGCCCAAGGTATACACGCTTCTCACGCCGGAAGCCCAGAACCAGATGACGGCCGTTCTGGGCATGGTTGGCGCGATGTTCGGTCCCATGAACCCCGACCTTTCGGCCGTCATGAAAAAGCACGGCATAGACTCGGCGTCTTTCTCCGCGCCCTCGCTGGGAGGCGCTGATTCCTTCTCCGAAACGAAAACCGCCACGCCGGATTTGGAAAATGTCTTTTCGCAGGCAATGGGAGCGACCGCTTCGATCAAGGACAAGCAAGGATTTTTCGTCGACGCTTTGCCGGCATTTCTGAATTTCGTGCAATCGGCTCAGTTCACCGCCATCGCGAAAATGGGTAGCCAGATGACCGGCGTTTCAATTTCCGAAGCGTTCGACAAGTTGCCTTTATTCTCTGCGGCCTCGACACTTGCTGACGTGCGTATCAACGGCCAAAAGGCCAGCGGCATCGCTAAGACCCCAGCGGCCGCCGCGCCCGGCACCCCACAGGACGCTGACGCGAAAGAGAAGGTTACGCCCTTGAAGTTCGATCAACGTTCGGGCAGTTGGTACATCGGCGCGGGTATGTAATATGTACAGTTAGAATTAACGTGCCATGATGGGTTTCCGGCAGCTCTGCAGCCGGGAACCCGTTTTATTATAAGGTCATTTCAAGATAGCCAAAGGAAGAGCAACGATGAAAAAGCGAGTCAAATCTTGTGTTTGCGTTTTATCCGCGGCCTTGCTGATTTTCGGCGCGAGCGCCGGCGAGCTTTACGCGGCAGGTTTCTATTGGGAGAACCCCGCCGGAGGTATGTATGACGATGAAGCAAACTGGAGCCTAAGCGGCTATCCCGGCCCTCTCGACATCATCAATTTCAACCTCAGTTCAAATTATGCGGTTCAATTTTCCGGACCGGAGTCATGTCACGAGATGTACGTTCGAGACGATCAAGTTACTTATCAACTTTCCGGCAATACCTTTAACACCGGTTACAATATTATTGGGTGGAATACGGGCGAATATGGACGCTTGACAGTAGAAAACGGCACGGTCGAATCTCAAGGCTTCGTGGTGGGCTATGGGGGCACGTCCAACGGCGGTCTAACGCTGAGGGACCAAGCCGTTTGGAACTCGGGCGGATTGACCCTGGGTTTGACTGATAACAGCATCGGCAGTCTCACAATCGAAGATGCGAGCCGCTTCACTAGCGATAGAATAAATGCCGGCTACCACGAGGACGCCTATGGGACGGTTACGGTAAGCGGCGCGGATTCTTCCGTGTTTTGCAGTGCAAACATCACGATCGGAGTGTATGCCCGGGGACGCATGACCGTGACGGACGGTGCGTATGTCGAAAGCGGAACTGGGATAATTAGCGATGCAAGGGATTGGGCAATCGAAGACGGGGTTTACGATCCTTACGGGATTGTCACGTTGCGCGATATTGGCACTCAGTGGCACATTACAAACGATCTAACCATCGGGCATTACGCGGATAGCGACGGCAGCCTTTCGGTTACTAATGGCGCAAAGATCGACAACCAAAGCGCCGTGTTAGCCATCGAACCGGGCTCACAAGGCAGTGCGACCATCAGCGGCAGCTATTCAGAGTGGGAATGTCGCGGGACTCTGTTCGCCGGGTATGGTGGTAACGGCGAGGTAACCGTCAGCGACGGCGGCTTGCTTAGCACGTACAACGCGTTTGTGGGGGAAAACGCAGGCAGCCATGCAACCGTGCTCTTAAGTGGAGCCGGCACGGTTTGGAACAACGCGCAGCAAATCGTGATTTCCCACGGTGGAGACGTCGCCCTTACGGTCGAAGCGGGCGCTACGCTCAACAACGGCAGTTATCTGGAGATCAACGAGGCGGGCACACTGAAGATCAATGGCGGAATCGTCAATACGGGCACTCTTACGGTAACCAACGAGCCGCTGAATATCGATGCGGGAACCGTTTCCATTCTAGGTGGGTCGTACAATCCGGGTTCGACCACGGACTTGAGCGTCGACAGCCGCCTTGCCGGCGACCTTTCGACGTTGCGTTTTCTGGTCGGAGCCAGCAGTACAATTCCGGATCAACTTACCGTGGGTGAATCGCACGATGGGGCTCTGGAGGTCAGCGGCGGCAGCAGTCTCGCGGCCGCGCGGGGCGTGATCGGCGAGAATGTCGATTCGACGGGAACGGTTACGGTTTCCGGACCTGGATCGCTGTTAGATTGTTCCGCTTCGCTAACGGTGGGCGCCCTGGGCACGGGTTTCTTGGACGTCGATAACTGGGCCACCGTCAGCACGGATAATCTTAATATCGCCTCCGACCCGGGCGGCAGCGGCACGCTTACGGTTGCCGACGGCGCCAGCGTAAACGTGTCAAGCCAAATGATCGTGGGCGGAAGCGCGGTCGCGACAGGCAGCCGCGGCACGTTAAACGTCGGCCCCGGCGGCACGGTCACCGCGAACGGCGACTTGACGGTCCGCTCGCCCGGCACGATCAACCTCAAAGGCGGCACACTTTCGGCCAGCTTCTTAAACATGGACGGCGGAACGCTGAACTTCACCGCCGGGACACTCAACATCACAAGCGGTTATGTGTTCATTGGAGCCGGACAAAACTTGGGCCAGACGCTTGCGCTCGACTCGGGACAGCAAGTTAACGTCCCCAACGGAAGCCTGATGGTTCTAAACGACGGCACGATCGACCTGCGTGGCGGAGGCTCGATCTCGGGCGTCAGTATCCAGAACGGCGGTGAAATTGCACTGGGTGGATTCAACGGCACAATTACTGCTGCGGCATCCGTTCTTAATACTGGCCTGATCCACGGCAACGGGCAGATCGATTCTCAATTGATAAACGACACAACCGGCCAAATCCGCATCGAGTCGGGCCAACGGATTACCATAACAGGCACGGGACCAGGAAGCACCAATGACGGACGCATCGACCTTGTGGATGGGGCATTCGAGTGCCTCGAACAATTTACCAACAACGCAGACGGTTACATTTCCGGTCGCGGCCAGATCCTGACCGAGGGTGGACTGACCAACTACGGCACCATCGCACTCAGCGGCGGTTATACGGATATTCGCGGCGATGTGAATAACGATGCGGGAACCTCACAAATCGTTATTTCGGGCGGCGCCACGGCCACCTTCTACGACGACGTTCATAGCGACGGGCTGCTGCGCGTCAGCGCCGGATCGGCCGCCGTCTTCTTCGGCAGCTTTAGCGGCTCGGGTGGCACAAGCGGCACGGGCACCGTCTGTATCGAAGGCGATTTGCAGCCCGGCAACAGCCCCGCGGAAGTCTCCTTCGCTGGCGACCTGGTGCTCGGGTCCGGCGCGACGACCATGATCGAACTTGGCGGCACCCAGCCCGGCACGACGTTCGACGTGCTCGAAGTCGGCGGCATTTTGACCTTGGGAGGATCGTTTGACGTGGAATTGCTCGACGATTTCACACCCGAGTTGGGCGATTCGTTTACGGTTATGATGTTCGATGAAGTTCGAGGCGATTTCGACTCGGTCGAGGGCCTTATTCTCGACTGCGGGCTGCGACTAGAACCAACTTTCAGCGGAAATTCACTGATGTTGACCGCGGTTCCGGAACCGTCGATGGCGGTCCTGCTGCTCGCGTCCTTGTGCGGCATGTCTTTCCTGTTTCCGCGCCGCTGACACGAAATGATTCCAGGCTCTACGACAACTCTCAGGCGAGGCCGACGATGAACCGAGCACCATTTGCTGTTTCGCGGTTGCTAATCGCGTTTATTATCGCACTACAGTTGGGCGGCTTTGGATCCGATCAGTTGCAAGCAGTCAATTGCATCTGGAACGATCCCGGCGGCGGAACATTCAGTGAATCGGCCAACTGGGTCTCCTCGGTCGGCCCGCCGGACGCTGACGACTATGTGACATTCAACCTGGAAGCCAATTACGCAATCCTGTTTACGGATGATGCCGTCAGCGTTTCTGTTTTTGTCGAAAACGACCAGACGTTGTTTCTTTTGGACGGGTATAGCTATTCGGTCTCGGCCAACACGGTCGTCGGTTGGCATAGCGGCGAAAACGGCAGGCTCGAAGTGCTCGCAGGACTCGTCACAACCGACGATTTGCATGTGGGCTATTCGGGCACCGCCACCGGCGCGCTGATCTTGTCCGACCATGCAACCTTCGAAGTGGCCGATTTGTTGGACATTGCGAATACGAATGATACAAACGGCCACGTTTCCGTTGCTGAAAGCAGCAGCCTTTCGTGCGCTACCATGGTTATCGGCGGCGATATTAACGCCACCGGGTCGCTGCAAGTTAGCGGCGTGGGCTCGACGTTCGACTCTAGCGGAGAAATTATCGTCGGCAACCTTGCCCGCGGGGTCATGTTGATCGATCAGAGCGGCAACGCCAGCAGTGCGTCGG
>CAZISU010000430.1:0-5693 GCA_964541935.1 uncultured Planctomycetaceae bacterium
AGCATCGCTTAACGCTTGTGACCTATCAACTTACAGAAATGTTAATGCCATTCGCACCAGGCCCCAAATTCGGGAGCAATAGCAGATACGCAGTTATTGCCCCTTGCTCCTCTTCTTCGGTCGGCCGCGTGGTCGCAGTGTCGACTCTAGGCTAAGCTGTTTGGCAGTCCTGTCGATCCACTGCTGCTCGCCGTAAGGGGCGCTGCGGATGACGCTTTGACGCAGCGACGCTGCTTCGGTTTCGGTTTGCGGCCGATTGACTAATTCTGTCCAATTGGCCGGCTGCGGCAAAGGCCAGTCTGAGAGGATTTCCCGCAGAAAATTCTGGCGAGTCGATCCGCCCAGGCTCGACCAAGGCCACGCCTCGGCGCGATCGACCAGATTCGTGCGAAACGCGTTGCGTTCCACGTATCGAACGGCTTGATAGAAATATTCGTCCGTTTGAATCGGGAAAGACTTGCTACGATCGTGTCGATCTGTCAAGTGTTCCGATCAGACGTATCAGGCTGCGTTTGACGCGAACCTCGTTTCCAGGCTTGGCCGATTCCTTGCAAACACTTTCGGCACAAGCGCTTACGCCTCGATAACCGAGCTCTCGGGCGGTTTTGGTAAGCTGGCCGCAGGCTTGGTCCAATCGGTGCCAGTCTTTTTCGGATTCAGCGAGCAATAGTTCGTCGACCTTACTAGTCATCTTTTCAACCGCTTCAAGGTTGCGGGTCAGATTGTCCGCCATGCGAGAATTGAGGTTAGACAGTGACGTGGGGGGGGTGGGGGCATTTGTCAACCGATCTGAATAAGTAGGGTCTGAAAAATAAGGAGGGTCTGAAAAATAAGGTGGGCAGTTTTTGCGTAGGAATGACGATAGTTCTCGTTTGTTGGTAGTATAGGTCGAAAAATGGGCACGTATTTTGGCCCGAAAACCAAGAATCTATTGGTGTGGGGTTGAATTCCATGCCGATTCGGGCACAATAACTAGATTCGCTGGTGTCGGCATTGCTCGCAACGTAGTGACAACGCTCGACTCCAGTTGTGATAAATGATATAAGTCTCTATATAGAAGCCGTTTAAGAGATTACCCCGCTACCCCCTCACGTGGTGGCATGGTGCTCGGCTTCTTATGAGTGGATCAATAAATAGGTATAAATTTCGTTATCGAGGACGTCCATGGCGGAAGTACTTCAGGTTGAAGCCCGCGAATCCCGCGGAAAACGGAACGCTCGGCGGATGCGGCAAGAGGGCAAAATCCCAGCCATCCTTTACGGGCATGGTAAAGATAATGTGGCTCTTGCTATTCCCGCCGACATAATCGAGTCCGCCGTACAGCAAGGCAGCCGGGTGGTATCACTGGCCGGTGCGGTTGAACAAACAGCATTTATACGCGAGCTGCAGTGGGACGTTTGGAGCCGACACATACAACACGTCGATTTCACGCGAGTTTCTGCCGATGAAAAGGTTGAAGTCAATCTTGCCATCGAGCTTCGTGGCGAGGCCCCCGGCGTCAAAGAAGGTGGCATTGTCGAGCAAATATTGCACGAACTCCATCTGGAATGCCCGATCACTTCGCTTCCCGATAAACTTAGCATCAGCATTAACAATCTGGGGCTCGAAGAGTCGATCAAAATCTCCGATTTGGAATTGCCCGAAGGCTCTAGACTTATTGGCGATGCAGGCGACATGGTTGTGCATTGCATCATGCCCCTCGAGGCCCTCGAGGAAGAGGCCGCGGGCGAAGGCGAGCCGGAAGTTATCGGCGGACGCAAGGAAGAAGACGAGGACGCAAAGTAGTTACCCGTTTGGTTTTGCGACAGCCTGAAACAGTGAGAAAATCTGCCGATGAAATTGGTGGTTGGGCTGGGCAATCCGGGACGGAAGTATAAAGACACCCGGCACAACGTCGGGTATATGGCCCTTGCCGAATTGGCGCGCCGTTATGGCAGTTCTTCGGTGCGGGCGAAGTTTCACGCGGATGTCGTGGAAGCGAATATCGAGGGTGAAAGAGCTTTGCTACTCTCACCTTTAACATACATGAACCTCAGCGGCACCAGCGTCGTCGAGGCCTTCAGGTTCTACAAACTATCGTTTGCAGGTCTGTTGGTAATTTGCGACGACCTGAACTTGCCGTTGGGTAAGTTAAGAATCAGAGCGAAGGGGTCATCGGGTGGGCAAAAAGGCCTAGCGGACATTATCAACCGCCTGGGCGACGAGCAATTTGCCCGTTTAAGGATCGGGATCGGCGAGCCACCTTCAGGTTGGGACGCCGCGGATTTCGTTCTTAGCAGATTTAATAAAAAAGAAACAACAGAAATTGAACTGGCCGTTCAGCAGGCGGCCGATGCCGTAGCCCTTTGGGCTCGAGAAGGCACACACGCTTGCATGAATAGGCACAATTAAAGCGTACTCACAAGGAGTGGACTTTTGGCTGACAACGTCTACGAGGGCATGTTCATCCTCGATTCGAACCGGTACTCCCGCGATCCGGAAACGGTTTCGGGACAAATCCCCAAAATGATCGAAGCGGTCGGCGGAGAAATCCTCGTCAGTCGCATGTGGGAAGAACGTCGCCTGGCATATCAGATCGACGGTCACCGCAAAGGCGCCTACTGGCTGACATATTTCCGCGTCGAGGGCAAGAACATTGCCACTCTGGAGCGGGAATGCCTGCTGAGCGACACGATCCTTCGGGTTCTCTTCCTCAAAGTCGATCCGCGGATCGTCGAGCCGTTGGTCGCCCACGCCCAGGACGGACCGGCCAAGGTGAGCGAGGAGACAACCAAAAAAGAGGTTAGTGCCGCTGCTGAAACTGAAGTGAAGGCCGAGGCTGCCCCCGAGGCGGAATCCGACGCAGTCGCCAAGGAAACGGCCTGATCGACCAACGACGCAGATGGCCGCTAGGCTAGCAATATCATCTAGCCCGGCAGCGGTTTCGCGCCCGTGGTGTTTGGCTCCATGGTGAGCAATGTCCCACGGCCACAACCGCCCGATGGCATACGTGCTGCGACTGATTGAACGCAAGGAAACTCGACCTTAGTGGGGAGTAGAACCGATGGCAAGTTACAACCGCGTTGTTCTCATAGGGAACGTAACCAGAGACATCGAGATCCGCTACATTCCTAGCGGAATGGCGGTAACCACTCTCGGCCTGGCAGTAAATGATAAGCGAAAAAACGCCAATGGCGAGTGGGTTGAAGAAACCACCTTTGTAGACGTGACCCTCTGGGGGCGAACCGCCGAAGTCGCCGGTGAGTACCTAAGCAAGGGATCGCCGGTCTTCATCGAAGGGCGTTTGAAACTCGATAGTTGGGAGCAGGAAGGCCAGAAACGTTCGAAGCTAACTGTTGTTGGCGAGAAAATGCAGTTGATCGGCAGTCGTGGTGGAGGCGGTGGTGGTGGCGGCGGAGGAGGTCGCCCTGCCCAGCAATACAACCAACAGCAGCAACAGCCTCAACAACAATACAACCAACAGCCGCAGCAACAGCAACAATACGACCAGCAGGCCCCCTCCGGTCCTCCCCAGAATCCGCCACCGGCGGGTCCGCCCGACGACGATATCCCATTTTAGTGAACAAACTTTCAAGCGGTATTCGCCACTGTTTAAAGAAACAAGGCGAACGGCCAGATCAAAAAATAGTTTAGGGAAATAGCTCTCATGGCTACAGTACAAACGAAAAAGAAGAACCGTATTCCCCATCGTTCGAAGCGCCTGCCCAAAGGCCCCAACGGCGGGGTCGAGTTGCTTTTGGTCCAGTCCGTGGAGCACTTGGGCCAGCAGGGCGACGTAGTCGAAGTACGGCCCGGATTTGCCAACAACTATCTGCTTCCCCAAGGCCTGGCCACGGTTGCCACCGATCACCATAAACGCATGGTCGATAAGCACCGAGCCCGCCTGGCCGAAATCCAGCAGGCCCGCGTGGCTACGCTCAAGGCACTGGCCAAGGATCTGGCCCAGCAAAGCCTTACGATCGAGGCCAACGCCAACGACGAAGGTCACCTTTACGGTTCGGTTGGAGCCCCGGAAATCGTGGTCGCTCTTAAGAAGGTCAACTTCTCGCTTTCAAGCGACCAGATTCGCCTGGAAGGCCCCTTGCGAGAGCTTGGCCTCTACACGATCAAAGTTCACCTCGGACAAGATGTTGAAGGTGAAGTCAAGGTCTGGGTTGTCCCCTCCGTTAGCGAAGACGCCCCCGCGTAGTAACCACACCAGGCGATAAACGCCTGAAAAATAACGGAAATACGGGCCCATGCGCTATGCATGGGCCTGTTATGTTTGGTGGGGGCATCTTACCGACCGATGTCTCGGCGACAGTGACTTGACGATACTGCCGGCTGCTCGGACAATAGGTTGACTGCGGTCATATATTAACCCGAAGCGCAAGCGAGGAGAGTGTTTCCGATCCTCGCTTGCGCTTCGGGTTAGTATGGATTGATGAATAAACTGCCTCAGAAGGATCGACTACCATGGCAACCGTTGACCGAATCGACTCGAAACACTCCGCCGCATCTTCCAGCGGCGGCCGCTCCGACATTCTCGACCGCCTGCCGCCACAGAACCTTGAGGCCGAAAAAAGCGTGCTCGGATGCATGCTGCTGGACTCCTTGATCTGCGACGACGTTCTGATGATCCTCCGCGACGAGGATTTTTATAGTGATGCCAACGCCAAGCTTTTTGCCCAAATGGTGGCGATGCATAACGAAGGTAAAAAAATCGACACGACCTTGCTGATCGAGCGGATGAAGACCAGCGGAGAGCTCGACGCAATCGGCGGCATGGCCTATTTGGGCGAGGTTGCCCAGTCGGTGGCAGTGCCCGCCCACGCCGAGCATTACGCCGAGATCGTCCGCGACAAGTCAACCCTGCGAGGCCTGATTCACGCCAGCACGGAAATCCTCCGCGACGCCTACGATGCTACACAGGAGCCAGTGGAACTGGTCGGCCAGGCCGAACAGAAGATCTTCGGCATCCACGATCAGCGCAGCGGCGGTGCGGTTGCCGAAATTCACGACGTGCTGATGGAAACCTTCGAACTCATCGACCGCCGCGTCGAACACGGCGGAGCCTCGGGCGTGCCCACCGGCCTGCACGATCTCGACAACATCACCGGCGGTCTGCACGGTTCGGAATTTGTGATTCTGGCCGCCCGTCCTAGTATGGGCAAAACGGCCCTGGCCATGAATATTACGGAAAACGTGGTAATCGATGCCAACGTGCCCACACTGTTTGTCAGCTTGGAAATGGCCCGTCACGAGTTGGCCCAACGATTGCTTTCTTCGCAAGGGCGCATCGATGGCACCAAGTTCCGCAGCGGGGTTATGAGCAAGGAGGAACGCGAAAAACTGGTCGAAGCCTCCGCCAAACTCAGCAAGGCGCCGCTGTTTATCGACGATAGCCCCAGCCGTTCGATGTCGGAAATCGCCGCCGAAGCACGACGCATCAAACGCAAGCACGGCCTGGGCCTGATCGTTATCGACTACTTGCAGCTAATCCAGCCGGAAAACCCCCGCGACCCACGCCAAGAACAAGTCGCAAAAATCGCCAGACGCCTCAAAGGGCTAGCCCGTGAACTGGCCGTGCCAATCCTCTGCCTTGCCCAGCTTAACCGCCAAGTCGAAGCTGGCACCGGCAAGGAAAGCCACCGCCCCCGCATGAGCCACCTCCGCGAGTCGGGTGCCATCGAACAAGACGCCGACGTAATCAT
>CAZISU010000431.1:0-5680 GCA_964541935.1 uncultured Planctomycetaceae bacterium
CGCCAGACAGATCGAGTACTCGAATTTTGTCATGTCCTGGCGATACGTGTAGCCGATCGAAAGGCTCAGGTCCATCACCAAATAGCCCGTGATGTTCGTCTCGGCCTCGAACTTTTTCACATAGTATTTGTCGGTCTTGGCGTAGACCAGCCAGTCGATATCCTTGGGATCGTCGCCGGCCGAATACTTGCGATGCTCGCTGAACTCGACCGAAAACCCATGAAAGGGGCTGGCGTGCAGGCCCTGCAAGAAACCCTTGACAATGAATTGGGCCCGCAAGTCCAAGCGCGCAATCTGCCGAACAACCTCGGGTTTCAGGTATTTTTCGGCGGTGGACATCAAGGGGGGTTCCAATCTGATAAAAAAACGCGGGCGGGGAAAATGAGGACTGAAGAAGTCAGAATGAAGAAAGAATTAGGAATTAAGAATACAGAATTAAGAACGTGGGATGTGAACTTTCCAAATGGTGCTCATAAATTCCTCATTCGACATTCTTAATTCGTTCATTCTTTCTTCATTCTGATTTCGACATTCCTAATTCATTCTTCATTCTGGCTTCCTAATTCTTCATTTCAACTTTCATATTTGGGTATCACCGGCGGTGGCGTCTCGCGGATCAAACGTTCGATCAAATCTTCGGTGCTGAGGCCTTCGGCTTGGGCCTGGAAGTTCGTGCTGATGCGGTGCCGCAGCACGGGCACGGCCACTTTCTGCACGTCTTCGATGGCTACCGAGAAGCGGCCTTCCATGGCTGCCAGGGCTTTGCCACCTTGGATCAAAAACTGCCCGGCACGTGGGCCGGCGCCCCAGTCGACAAGTTCCTTGACATATTCCGGGGCCGATTCGTCTTTGGGACGTGTGGCACGCACCAGACGCGACACATATTGAATTATATATTGACTCACGGCCACCGAACCCACCAGTTTTTGCAGGTTCACAATGGCCTTGCCCGAGAGCACCTTGCGGACCTCGACAGTTTCGCTACGGGTGGTGCTGGCCAGAATCCGCTCCTCTTCCTCGACCGACGGGTAATCGACCTTGATGTTGAACATGAAGCGGTCCAACTGGGCCTCGGGCAGCGGGTAGGTGCCCTCCTGCTCGATGGGGTTCTGCGTGGCAATGACGAAGAACGGTTCGGGCAGTTTGTAGGTCTCCTGGCCGATGGTTACCTCGCGTTCCTGCATGGCCTGCAGCAAGGCGGCCTGGGTCTTGGGCGGCGTGCGGTTGATTTCGTCGGCCAGCAGGATATTCGTAAAGATCGGCCCCTCGACGAAACGGAAGTTCCGCCGCCCCGATTCCTCTTCTTCCAGAACGTTCGTGCCGGTGATGTCCGAAGGCATCAGGTCGGGCGTGAACTGAATACGCTTGAAGCGAATATCCAGAATCTGCGCCAGGGTGCTGACCATCAAGGTCTTGGCCAAACCGGGCACGCCGACCAGCAGACAGTGTCCGCGGGTGAAAATCGCCGCGAAAATCTGCTCGATCACTTCGTCCTGGCCGATAATCACCTTTTGCAATTCTTCCTGCATCAGCCGCCGGTGCTGGGAAAATTCCTGCAGGACGTCTCCGAGACTGCGTGGTTTGGTGCTCAAGATGGACCCTCGGTTTGGGGAAATGGATTGACCGGAGAGTGTCGCCCTTCGGTTTATTCTATTTATCTTTCGGATTTATGTCGCGGGTTATTCAATAACCTATGAATTGTAAGATACTTGGGGCAATAATGTCGTAATTTGGTAACATGAACCATAATATCCTCAGAACGTGGAAAATGTTCTTCGACGAGCAGGGAGTCAAAACCATGATCAGAACGATTCTGCTATTAGTTCTTACGGCAATAGCGGTTGACGGGCCTGCGCAGGATGCGCGGGCTGAGATAACCGCCGAACAGGTCCGCAAGGCGATCAATCGGGGTGTTGCCCACCTAAAAAGTAAACAACGCAAAGACGGCACCTGGCCCGATTTCGCTGCTAAGCAGGAAGGTGGGGTGACCGCATTGTGCACCCTAGCGATGCTCAATGCGGGCGTCGATCCCGAAGACGAGTCGCTCAAACGGGCCCTGGATTGGCTCCGCGACCATCGACTGAGTTCGACGTACGCGGTGGGTCTGCAAACCATGGTTTTTTCCCGCGCCGGGCCCTCGAAATACCGGCTGCTGATCGACCGAAACGTCAAATTCTTCGAAAAACACCAAAACACCAGCGGGCCGCGACAAGGCGCTTGGGGGTATCCGGGCCAGACGGGCGGCGATAACTCCAACTCGCAGTTCGCCCTGCTGGCGCTGCACGAAGCCCAACGCGCTGGCGTAAAGGTTCGCCCACAGACCTGGCGGCTGGCCAAAGAGTATTGGGAAGGTTGCCAGAACTCCGACGGCTCGTGGGGATACTGGAAAGGGCGGCCCGGCACCGGCAGCATGACCTGCGCGGGCATCGCCTCGATGATCATCGTCAACGACAAGGTCCATCAAACCGACGCGAAAGTCGTGGGCGAAAAGGTCCACTGTTGCAATCGCGGCGAGAGTGAAGACGACCGCATCCGCAGGGCCGTCGAGTGGCTAGCCCGAAACTTCCGCGTCGCCGGCAATCCGGGCCCCTATCCGAAGCAATGGGGACTTTATTACCTATACGGCCTGGAACGCGTCGGCCGGCTGACCGCGCGGCGGTTCATTGGCAAGCATGATTGGTATCGCGAGGGAGCTGACTATCTGGTCAACGACGAGATCGCCGGATCCAACTACTGGAAGGGCATCGGGCATGCCGAAAACAACGATCTGATCGCCACTAGCCTGGCGCTTCTGTTCCTTTCGAAGGGGCGGCGGCCCGTGCTGATTGCCAAGTTGCAGCATCCGCCGGGCGACGATTGGGACCAGCATCGTGCGGACGTTGCTAATCTGACCAAGTATGTCGAGCGGCAGTGGAAGCTGGACATGACCTGGCAGGCGGTTAACCTGGGCGCGGCCACGGTCGACGATCTGGCGCAGGCGCCCGTGCTGTTTTACTCGGGCAAGAACAACCCGTTGCCACGCGGGCGGGCACAGCTTGAGCGGCTGGCCGGCAAGATCCGTGGGTATCTCGACCGCGGCGGGTTCCTGCTGGCCGAGGCTAATTGCGGTGGGCAGGGGTTTGACCAGGGGTTCCGTGCGCTGATGGAAAAGGTTTTCCCCGAGCCCGAGTATCGGCTGCGCCTGCTGCCGCCGGAGCATCCCATCTGGCGGGCGGAAAAACCGATCGACCCGCAATTTGTGCGACCGCTGTTGGGCATAGATTTCGGCTGCCGCACGAGCGTGGTTTACGCGCCGCCGGCCAGAACTATAGAAAACGGCGCGCCGGCCGAGCCGCGGCCGTCGCTTTCGTGTCTGTGGGAGCTTTCCAGCGGACGCGATATGGAGGACTATCCCAAATCGGTGCAGGCACGCATCAAGGCGGCACAGGCCATAGGCATCAACATCCTGGCCTACGCCACTAACCGCGAGCTTAAACCCAAGGACGCCATCCCGCGGGCCGTCAAGCAGAGTTCGGGCGACGATCTGGCCGGACGCGGTCGCGTGGCCATCGCCACGTTGCGTCATCCGGGCGGCTGCAACGCCGCGCCACGGGCATTGGTGAACCTGTTGGAAGCGGCCTCGGCCGAGTTGAAGCTCCGCACCGATCCCGAAGCACACTTGATCGCCATCAACGACGAGGCCCTGTTCAACTACCACATGGCCTTCATGCACGGGCGCACCAAGTTCAGCCTTACCCAAATCGAGCGCAAGCAACTGGCCGAGTTCGTCCAGCGCGGCGGGCTATTGCTGGTTAACTCGATCTGCGGCAGCCGCCCTTTCAGCGATTCGTTCCGTCGCGAGATGCAAACCACCTTTCCCAACCATCGCCTAGAACGCATCCCCGCCACCGACCCGCTCTTAACCACGGCCTACGGCGGCTTCAACCTGGCCACCGTAACCCGCCGCGACCCACAAGCCGCCAGCAACGGCGGCCCGCTCAAAACGGCTCTGCGGAAAGTTCCGCCCACGCTCGAAGGTATTAAATTCGGCGACCGCTGGGGCGTAATCTTCTCGCCCTACGACCTGAGCTGTGCCCTGGAGAAGCATAACTCGCTGGAATGCCAAGGATACATCCGCAAGGACGCGGCACGGATTGGGCTGAATGTGTTGTTATATTCGTTGCAGCAGTAGGTCGACCGTTACTTCGCCAAAATCCGTTCCATGCGTTTGTTGTTGTAATTCTTCGGTTTTGGATAATCTTGATTCGCTTCGAGTTCCGCAACCGTGGGCCGCTGCGACTGTACGCCGCCGGCCGGAACGTCCACTTTGGCAACCCACAGACACGAATTGAGCACCTGTTTGCGGAAATTGTCGTCGGCCCAGTTGGCTTGCCAGTGGCCGCCGGTGAAGCCGAAGCCGCGGCCGCCGTCGGGACGTTGGATGGCCCAGGCCAAAATTTCCGGGCGGCCTTTGTTGGCACGAACCGTGGCGTTGCCGCTGTACATGCCGAAAGGCCGGTTGCGGGTGCTTTCCGGGGGCACGGCCGAAAGAACAGGCTCGACGCCCTTATTGTCCTTGGGGAAACGCATGTTGTAGTACCACTCGTCGTCGATGGCAAAGGGCTTAACGCCACGGTTGATCTCGTGCGAGGGCAGGCTCTTGACCTTGGCGTTCCAGTGCGGGTTGACCGACCAGTTCTTGGCGAAATATCCACCTACCCAGCGCAGGGCGCACTCGGCCTGACGCCCCTCTTTAACGCCCGTGGCGTAGTGCAATAACGATAGGCCCACGCCACGTTTCATCATGGCCTCGATCTCGTCGATGTTCCCGTTGATGGGGTTACCGGCATTGCCGTCGGCAAAAACGACAAGCGCGGCGGCACCGTCCAACATGCTCTTATCCTTGGGCCATCCGTTGAGGCTGACGACCGCGTGGGCCTGGGGCACGTTCTCGTTAATCCACTTGGCCAGCAGCAGGCAACCGGCATTATGCTCGTGGGCCCCGTAGCCGTGGCTCTTGGGGCCGGCGATCAAGACGATTTTCTTTTGGGCATCAACTTTTTTTTTACTATCGGCCGGTAATCGTTTCAGCCGCACGTTGCGGAACTGGGCCTTCATGGGCGGACCGGCGTGGAGTTGGAAGGCGATAATGCCGGAGGCGCGTCGCTTCTGCGGATCGTTGTCGACCACGTCGACCGTGACCCGGCCGTTGATCTTGTGGATCAAATGATTTCCGCGTGCGATAACTTCGTAGGTCTTCCACTCGCCTTTTTTCACGCATTCGAGCAGTTCCTTGGCGTCGCCCGTCGAGCCGACAACCTTGGGCTTATGGTCGGGGCCGATAACCACTTTCTCGCCCCGTTTGGCGAGGATGCCGCGTCCGCGTTCTTCGTAGAGGATGCCCGACCAGGGTGCATTTGCGGTATCGACGACCATGTCGGCCTGGTAACCGCCCACGACCCAGTCGGTCGGGTTGTTCTGATCGCTGTCGGGTTTCGCACCGCGCCAGCTTCGGTACTGGATGCCCGAGTTGTGGTTCCGCAGACGATACTCGAATCGCAGAATGAAGTCCTCGACCGGCTGGCCTTCGTAGATGATAAAGGTGTTCCCCTTGGTAGGATTGTCCTTGGTGGTCTCGCCCGTAATGGCTCCGTCTTCCACGCTCCAGAACTTGGGGTCGCCGTCCCAGCCGTTGAGGGTT
>CAZISU010000432.1:0-5660 GCA_964541935.1 uncultured Planctomycetaceae bacterium
ATCAAGGAATCGAGCAACCGTGTCCAGGAAGGTGCGCAGCTAAGTGACGAAACCGGAAACGCTCTCAAAGAAATTCTCGAAGGCGTGGAAGCCACCGTGTCGAAGATTTCCGAAATCGCCACGGCCACGGTCGAGCAGTCGTCCAACGCCAAGCAGGTTGCCGAAGCCATGCAGGGCATCGCCGAGGTCACCGAACAGTCGGCCGCCGGTAGCGAGGAAATGGCCTCCAGCAGCGAGGAACTCGGCGCACAAGCGTCCGGGCTCCGTGAACTGGTCGACCGCTTCAAGACCGAAACAACCTCCACGTCGGTCTAGACAATAAATGCCATAGGCGGTTTCGACGCCGTGGCAATATAAATCAGACGCAAATACGACGCACCGTAAGGAAACTTGCGGTGCGTCGCGTCTTTTTAGGACTTCTGCGCATTGCTCTCTGGATGACTAGCAAAGGCTACCAAATTACCGTTAGGCAAAGACTTGCCTTCAGCGGCCCGGAGGGAATATGATATAGCCTAATCGCTTCGTGCCAAAAAGATGATAAGCCGAAAAGATGTCATTCCGCAATTTTCAACAATCCGGGAGCATCCGCCATATGTCGAAACCGCACCTAATGCCAATAGTCTTTGCCTTGTGTTGCAGTCTTGCGATTTGTGCAGAACCCCCGACATCAAACAAACCGACGCCTTGTAAGCTGCCGTCACCAGATCGAAAGGTAGCGGCCGCTCTACCGGGCCCGACGCCGCCGGCTCGGTACGAATTCTCGCTGAATGCCGCAGGCGGATTTACCGTGACCGTCAAAGGCACGAAATACCCGGTGGAATCCAGCTATTCGTTCCCGCACGGCGGCGAGAACCTTCTCGGGCTTGGCGCTGCCAACAACGGCACGGCGGAAGCGGCCTGGAAGGTCCACATCAATAAGCTGGACGAAAATAACTACCAAGTCGTTGCGGAAGGCGACTACTACCACATCGACCGGCGGATCACGCTGCACGCCAATCGAATAGCCGTCCGCGATACCATGCGTAACAAACGGCCCCAGGTGCTGGGAATCATACTCGCGAACTACATCAAAACCGGCGACAAACCGGCACCATCGGTCCTCACGCCGCGGAACTACACGATTTTCATCGCCGCCGAGGATCACGGCCTGGCCATGGTCGGACTGGACGACGTCTATCAACTTCAACAGGCAACGCACTATCGCGACAAGCGGGCGTCCATGGTCACCGATAAATTTGGGCTGGATGGGCACGCGTCTTACACAATAGAGTGGGCCATATACCCGACGGCAACGTCTGATTATTTAAAATTCGTCAACACTTTCCGCAAGGTAGAACGCCTCAACCGCACGATCGAGGGCGCGTTTTCACTGCTGGGTAAGGAAGGTTTGACCGGTCCCAAACAACGGGCCCTGCCCTTCAACCCCGAGGCCGTACGCGCCAAGGGTGTGAAGTATGCCAGCTATTTCTATCTCATCGCCCCGCCCGACGATCCAGGCATGTCCCTCGAAGGCATCGAGTTTACCGAATATCCGCAGGAAAGCGCGATGCTCAAAAAGAGCGTTGCCGAAAGCCATCGGCTCAACCCTGGCATTAAGGTAATGTTCCACATCGCTCATGGATTGTACGCCTGCAACAATCCGGTCGAGCGGTTCCCCGATTCTCGCGTAATCCGCGCCGACGGCCGACAGATCATGTACGGCGGCAATAATACTGACTATTACCGCAAGTATTTCAGCAAGCAACGCGTCGATGAGGGCAATCGCTGGTATATTTTCTATCCCACCATGCAGAACTCGTTCGGCAAGGCGATGCTCGCAGCCACCGACTATATGCTCGAACACATTGGCACCTCGGGCATGTACGCCGACGGATTCGTGCGGGGCTATTCTTATGTCGATGGCAACACGGACGGCTACACCCACGACACTTGGGACGGACACAGCGTTCTGATCGACGCGAAAACCAAAACCATAAAGCGAAAAATCGGCAACGTCGCATTGATGTCTTTGCCCGTCTTGAAAGCAGTCGTGCGAAAGGTCGCGGCCAAGGGCGGTATCGTAGTTACCAACGGCGAATCCGGCCCGCGGTCGTTATGGCATGAAAACTACTTGACCACTTGCGAAAGTGATTCGGGTGATAATACTATAATCCAGCGGCTTTACATCGGCCCCACCATCACGCCTTTCGGGGCCCCCAGCCGAATCAAAAACCGGCAAGACCTTTATCTCGACGTGCTCGCCAAGCTCAAACACGGAGCGCTCTATTTCTATTTGGGCGATAAAGACTACGCCGTGAAAGAGAAAATGATCGTCCGCCACATGTATCCCTTCACACGCGAAGAAACCCACGCGGGTTGGGCAAAGGGCCGCGAACGGATCGTTACCATGGTTTCCGGATCGTATGGCTGGCGCGGCGACAGACATTTGCATCGCGTGTATCGCTCCGACGCGCAAGGCAACTTGGTCCCCAACAAAGATTTCAGCACGGCCGATTCAACCGGCATCCGCACGGAACTCAAGCTGGGCAAACAGGAATGTGCCGTAGTCGAAAAGATTCCCGTCGAGATTGAAACCGATCGCCCGCTAAACGTTCTCGTCAACGAGTATGGCCGTAAAGGTTTCAAGATGCACGTTAACGGGAAAGCCAATGCACAGCTAACACTTACTGGCCAAAAGTTCCCCATCCTGGCGGGAAAAACTTATCGAGTCAACTCAGGCAGCCCCAACCACAGGCTAGTCAAAGCCCACACGGGCGGCAAGCTAATCCTGCCGTTAAATCTCGACGGCGAAACTAACATCACGATCTCGCCCGAGTGACGCCAGCCATAAACATCGCATTCACAGGAGTGTTGGCCCCAGATATCTACCAATCTGCCGAATTCATGTTAGAATGGATCGTGGTTATGGCCAGTCCGAGGCTTTCGGTCCTTCGATGCCTCTCGACTTCTCCAGATCGAAATCCCCCGATCGAGAAAACACCCATGAACTGTCGGCGACAAATTCTGCTTAGCATCTCCACGCTACTATGTATCGTTAGTTTGTGTCGAACTGCATTCCCTACGGGGGCGATCAGCGGACAGGGCCGCATAGAACGCATCGCAGGCAATCCGGCCGCGGGATACACGAACCTCTACGAATGGGATCTGTTTCTCTCGCCCTGCGACGATTCAATACTTGGCCCGTCACGTCGCCTGGGCGCGCCTCCCGGAGAATCACCACGCGGCGATGGATATTACCGCATCGAAGACATGCCCGACGGAGAATATTCGGTCTACGTCAATCAGCCCGACTTCTACGCCTCGCCTAAGGTCGTTCCAAATGTGCAGATTGTCGACAGCCAAACAACTACTCTCAACGTCGAACTCGACGTCGACTATTCGACCTACTACCGCGACGGTGGGCAATGGACCGACTGGCAATGGGATTGGTATCAAACATTCACGGCTCAGGGCACTTCTATTCGCGGTGTTTCCTGGGTAATGGCCGGTTGGGGACAATATAAAAACAAGACAGCCAATATTTCAATCCTCGAAGACAACGGTGCATCCGACATTCGTAATTGGACGCCCATCGCCTCGGGCAGTGACGGGCAACTCGCATCCGATTCCGACGAGTGGGTGCGATTCACTTCCGGGCAAGTGCCCATCACGCCAGGCAAACAGTACGCCGTCGACATCCATATCGACGGCGGCATGGCGGTCTACAAACGCGATAAAGACACTCAAAGCTACCAGGGCGGCCAAGCATTCGACCAGAACGGCAATCCCATGGACTTCGACCTCAACATGACCGTCTTCACCGACCGCGATCAAATGGTCACCCACACGTCCAAGTCGTCGGGGCCGGGTATCTTTTACTGGTCGCAAAGCGATACGAGCTGGGGCCAGACATTTGTAGCAACCGGACGAGCGTTGACCGCAGTCGACCTCTTTGCCGCCGGCGCGCAGGACAACATCGAACTAACCTGGTCGATTTACGAAGGCGGTCCCGGCGGCGCACAAATCGGTTCGACGAAGACCACGCAGGGTGCCTACTTCGCGTCCAGCACCGACCTGATCGGCGCAAGCTTCAACCCCGACGAAATCGAACTAACCCCGGGAGAAACCTACTACATCGAGGCCACCAACACCTCGCAGACCTTCACGCCCTGGGCCCAGCAATCCTGGAACCGCTACGGCGACGGCACGGCCTTTAAGGGAGGCATAGCGACCGATCAGGATCTTGCTATGACAATTGTCGAGTACAGCCCCTGGCCCGAACCGCCCATCCCCGGCGACGCAAACCGCGACGGAAAGGTCGATGCCGCCGACGCCGCGTTGCTGGCCGCAAACTGGCAAGTGCAAACCGGCGTCACCTGGGCACAAGGTGATTTCAACAACGACGGCGCGGTCAACGACGCCGACGCCACGTTGCTGGCCGCAAATTGGCAAACCCAGGCCGACCAATCGGCTGGCGTGCCAGAACCGTCACTATTTTTCAGCGCATTCTGCATCGTGATGACAGGCTTGGCAATCCGCGTAAAACTTGGCCCTAACTCAAAATCACCGCATCGCAACTCGGAATTCCGCCCTTCCATGTCTTGGCGGCACTTGCTTGCCCACGTAATGCTATCGCTCTGTTTCCTGACAGTGCTCTTCGCGTTTTCGTGCGATGCGGCTAACGCTGCCGACAAATCGACCGATCCAGAAGCTCAAGCCCGACGCCAGTTGCTCGACGCCTCCGACTCGGGCAACGGTTTCCAGGAAATCGTCTTCGCCTTACGCCAGCCGGGCAAGGACGGGCACTGGTACGCCAACTTCAGCTACTACGCCGACGACGAAAAGCGACTTACATACGGCCCGGGCGGAAAGTTGTGCCGCATGAATCTGGCCTCCGGCCGCGTGACCACTATCCTCGAAGATCCGCAAGGCGCGGTCCGCGACCCGGTCGTACACTACGACGCCCAAAAAATCCTCTTCTCCTATCGCAAGGGCCACAGCCCGTATTACAATCTTTACGAAATCGACATCGACGGCCGCAATCTACGACAGTTGACCGACGGCCCATACGACGACATCGAACCCTGCTACTTGCCCGACGACAGAATCGTCTTTGTTTCCAGCCGCTGCAAACGCTGGGTAAACTGTTGGCTGACCAAGGTGGCCATCCTGCACCGTTGCGACGCCGACGGCAAGAACATCCGTGCGATTTCCGCCAACATCGAGCACGACAATACCCCCTGGCCGTTGCCCGACGGCCGCCTGCTCTACCAACGTTGGGAATACATCGACCGTTCGCAAGTCGACTATCACCACCTCTGGACGGCCAACCCCGACGGCACGGGCCAAATGATCTTCTACGGCAACATGCACCCCGGCATAGTGATGATCGACGCCAAACCCATCCCCGGCTCGAACAAAGTCGTGGCCATTTTCTCGCCGGGACACGGACGCCCCGAACACGACGGCACGATTACCATCGTCGACATCCGCAAGGGCCCCGACCAGCGCGGTTTCGCCCGCGCTATCACAAAAACTCCCACATTCCGCGACCCCTGGGCATTTTCCGAAAACCTGGTCATGGCCGCCCAAGGGCGAAGCCTGGTTTCGGTCGACGGCCGCGGACAGATCCGCACTATCTACCGCCTCGACGACAAAGCGTCGGCCGCAGGGCTACAATG